>JAHEKO010000016.1:0-1948 GCA_024638355.1 Acidobacteriota bacterium | reverse complement strand
TCTACGGCACGCCGGCCGAGGAGTCGGTCGGCGGCAAGCTCTACATGGTTCGCGAGGGCCTGTTCGACGACGTCGACGTCGCCCTCGCCTGGCACCCCAGCTACGAGAACTCGGCCGACACCGATTCGAGCCAGGCGCTCGTCGACTTCGTGGTCGAGTTCCGCGGCCAGTCGGCCCATGCCGCGAGCGACCCGTGGAACGGCCGGAGCGCTCTCGACGCGCTCGAGCTCTTCACCCTGGCCATCAACCAGATGCGCGAGCACGTCAAGCCGACGGTGCGCATGCACTACGTCATCCAGGAGGGTGGCGACGTGCCCAACGTCGTGCCCGAGCGCGCCAGCCTCTGGTGCTGGATGCGCGACAGCAAACACACGGGAGTCGACCAGCTCCTCGAGCGCGCTCGCCAGATCACCGCCGGCGCGGCGATGGCGGCCGGCGTCGAGGGGGAGCTGCGGGTGCAGTCGGGCGACTACGAGATGCTGCCCAACATGACCGGAGCGCGGCTCGTCCACAACAACATGACCGCGCTCGGACCGCTCGAGTTCAGCGACGAAGAGCAGGAGTTCGCCCGGGCGATCCAGCGCGCCACCGGTGTCGAGGAGGTGGGGCTCAAGAGCGAGCTCGAGCCCTTCGAGGAGGAGCCGGGACCGCCCGAGGGAGGCTCGACGGACGTGGCGGACGTCAGCTGGGTGGTGCCGACGCTCCACCTGTCGGTCACCACGTCGCCCTACAAGGCGCCCTGGCACGCCTGGCCGGTGGTCGCCGCCGGGGGCATGTCGATCGGCCACAAGGGGATGCTCTACGCCGCCAAGGCCCTGGCCGCGACCATGGTCGACCTGTTCGAGGACAACGAGGCGCGAGCCGCCATCCGCGCCGAGTTCGACGAGAAGACCGAGGGCTTCACCTACGAGGGCTACATCCCCAACGGCCCGCCGCCGATCCCCGCAAGAAGGTAGCGCCCCCACCTGTGGGGGGCGAGCCCGATCCTCGCCCGGCACGGGTCCGGGCGCTAGCCCGACGCATTCGCCCGGCACGGGTCCGGGCGCTAGCCCGACGTATTCGCCCGGCACGGGTCCGGGCGCTACTGTTGGCGGTAGTTCTCGAGCTGGAAGCCGGTTCCGGGCGGGGCCATCACGAACAGCAGGACCACGTAGGCCACGATCCCGAGGGATCCGGCCGTGAGAACCGTCCCCAGCGCCCACAGCAGCCGAACCTTGCCGACCGGCCAGTCGGCGTACTCCGCCAAGCCGGCACACACGCCCGCGAGGATGGCGTTCTCCGACCGCCTCAACGTTCTGTTGTCGGTCATCTTGTGGTCGGAATTGTACACCGCGATTACCGCTCAGTTCCTCCGCCTCGATCCGAAGCCGGGCGAGGCGGGTCCGCCGTTACCGGTGCTCCTCCGGCTCGAGCCGTCCGTAGAGGCTCTCGCGCAGCCGACGCTCGGCTTCGTAGTCCCCTTCCAGATAGGCCACGTCGGCGAGCTTGAGCAGGATACGGCCGCCGCGATCGGCCTCGACCCGGAGGCGCTCGTAGATCCTGCGGGCGAGCCGCAGCTCGCCGGCGCGGAACGCCTGGTCGCCCGCCTTCTCGAGCCGGTCGAGAGCGCGCCTGCCCGGCGCCCATTCCGGGTCGGCCAGAGTCTCGCGCGCCCAGCGGAAGAGCACGTCCCGCTGCCACTCCGAGCGCGGCTCCACCCGGCCGCTCGCCAGCGAGTCGACGAACCAGGCTCGACGACCCGGGGCGACGAAGGGCTCCTGCAACACTTCCGGATCGGTGGCGATGATCAGGTCGTCGACGAAGAAGTCGAAGCGGCCGGCGTCTTCCAGGTCGCCGATCAGCGAGAAGTACCTGACCGCCGAGCTCGGGTGGCCGTTCATGCTCGGCACCTTGCGCAGATCGACCAGCGCTTCCTCGCCGTTCTCCTCGTAGATCGCGAGATCGTACT
>JAHEKO010000332.1 GCA_024638355.1 Acidobacteriota bacterium | reverse complement strand
CCCATCCGGCGGCCCGGCGGCGCCGTGCGGCCGGCGATGAAGCCGATCACCGGGCGATCGAAGTTGCGCTCGATCCAGGCCGCGGCCTCCTCTTCGGCGCTGCCGCCGATCTCGCCGATCAGCACGACCGCTTCGGTCTGGTCGTCCGCGGCGAACGCCTCCAGGACGTCGATGAAGTTCGTGCCGTTGATCGGGTCGCCGCCGATGCCGACGCAGGTCGACTGGCCGAGCCCGAGATTGGTGAGCTGCCAGACCGCTTCGTAGGTCAGGGTACCGGAGCGGCTGATGACGCCGACGCGACCCTGCTTGTGGATGTGCCCCGGCATGATGCCGATCTTGGCCACGCCCGGCGAGATGATGCCGGGACAGTTCGGGCCGATCACCCGGCTCGGATGATCGCGCAGGTAGGCCTTGACCCGGAGCATGTCGTTGACCGGGATGCCCTCGGTAATGCAGACGATCAGCTCGACGCCGGCGCCCGCGGCCTCCATCATCGCGTCGGCCGCGAACGGCGGCGGAACGAAGATCATGGTGGCGTTGCAGCCGGTCTCGGCGCGCGCCTCGGCGACCGAGTCGAACACCGGGACGCCCTCGACGCTCTGGCCGCCCTTGCCCGGCGTGACGCCGGCCACCAGCCGGGTGCCGTAGTCGCGGCAGCCGAGGGCGTGGAACTGACCCTCCTTGCCGGTGATGCCCTGTACGACCAGCCGGGTCTCGTCGGTCACCCAGACCGCCATCAGGCCACCCCCTTCGAAGCCGCGACCACCTTCTCGGCCGCTTCCGCCATCGTCGCGGCGACGATGAAGTCGAAGTCGGCTTCCTCGAGAATCTCGCGGCCGCGCTCGACGTTGGTTCCTTCGAGCCGCACGACCACCGGAATCGCGACCTCGCCCAGCTCCTCGAGCGCCGCCACCACCCCGGCGGCGATGCGGTCGGTGCGGGCGATACCGCCGAAGATGTTGATCAGGACGGCGTTGACGCTGCGGTCGGAGATCAGGATCTGAAACGCGCTCTGCACCGCTTCCTGGCTGGCCGAGCCGCCGACGTCGAGAAAGTTGGCCGGCTCGCTGCCATAGAGCTTGATGATGTCCATCGTCGCCATCGCCAGGCCGGCGCCGTTCACCATGCAGCCGATCGTGCCGTCGAGCTTGATGTAGTTGAGGCCGTGCTTCGAGGCCTCGACCTCGAGCGGCTCCTCCTCGTCGAAGTCGCGCATCTCGACGATGTCGGGGTGGCGAAAGAGGGCGTTGGAATCGAAGTTCATCTTGGCGTCGAGCGCCAGGACGTCGCCGTCGCCGGTGATCAGCAGAGGGTTGATCTCCGAAAGGGTCGCGTCCGTCTCCTGGTGCGCCTTGACCAGCAGGGTGACGAATCGGGTCGCCTGCTTCGCCGTCTTGCCCGAGAGCCCCAGCCGGCGCGCCACGGAACGCGCTTCGAACGGCTGGATCCCCAGGTGCGGATCGTAGGGCTGGCGCACGATCGCGTCGGGGTTCTCGGCCGCGACCTCCTCGATCGCCATGCCGCCCGCTGCGGACGCCATCACCACCGGCTTGCCGAGCTGACGGTCGAGCGTGATGCCGAGATAGAGCTCGGAGGCGATGTCGACCGCCTCCTCGATCAGCACCTTGCGCACCAGCTGGCCCTCGGCGCCGGTCTGCGGGGTAATCAGCTGCATGCCGAGGATCTCTCCGGCGAGCTCGGTCGCCTCCGCGGGGGAAGCGGCGAGCTTCACGCCGCCGCCCTTGCCCCGTCCGCCGGCGTGGATCTGGGCCTTCACCACACAGCGGCCGCCCAGCTCTTCACAGATGCGAGCCGCCTCGGCGGCGGCGTCCGTCACCTCGCCGCGCGGCGTGGGAACGCCGAATCGACGCAGGATCTCCTTCGCTTGATACTCGTGAATCTTCAAATCTGACCTCTCTGGATGACCCGCGACGTGGGAGCGCACGGGCGAGCGGCAGTCTACCAGAGGGGCCGCTCGAGCTGTAGGCCGGGCCCGCCCCTCCGCGCGGCAGCCGGGCCCCTGCCGCCCCGGGCGAAACCCAGGGACCCACGACCCTCGCGAGCCGCGCTACGGCACCTGGAGCACCAGCACCGTCAGGTCGTCGGTCCTGGGCGCGGGGCCGGTGAAGTCGGCGATGTCTCTCAGGACGCCGTCGCGAATGCCGCGCACGCCCGCCGGCGCGTGGGTCTTCAGGCTCTGCTCGAGCCGCTCGAAGCCGAACAGCTCGTCGCTCGACTCGCCGTGCGCCTCGACCACGCCGTCGCTGAACATGAAGAGCTGGTCGCCCGCCTCGAGCCGCGCGCTGCGCACCACGACGTCGAGCTCGTCGCGCACGCCGAGCGGATAGGAGACGGACTCGAGGGCGTAGACCTGACCGTCGGTCGTGATCCGGTACGGAAAGAGGTGGCCGGCGCTGGCGTAGAGCACCTCGCGGCTGCGCGGATCGAGCAGCGCGTAACAGAGCGTGGTCAGCAGCCGCTTGCGGGCGCTCTGAAAGACCATCCGATTGAGGGTGGTGAAGACCTCCTCCACCTCCGGCCGAAAGGTGACCTGGACGGCCAGGGCCGATTTCGCCATCGACATCACCAGGCCGCTGGAGACGCCATGGCCGGCGACGTCGCCGACGGCCACCGCCAGCCGGCCGTCTTCGAGGGCGAGCACGTCGTAGAAGTCGCCGCCGACCTCGCTCGCCGGCAGATAGGCGTGGGACAGCTCGACGCCGTTCAGCGACGGCGGCAGGTCGGGCAAGATCGAGCTCTGGATCCGGCGCGCCGTCTCGAGCTCCACCTTCTGGCGCTCACGGTCGGCGATGCGTCGTACGTGCGGCGGTACGTCGTCGTAGCGATAGAAGAACTCGCGGCCCGAGGTGAGGCTGCGCAGGCTGACCAGCATCGGCACCGCCGCGATCAGGATGGGCAGGGCGCCCTGGAACTGGAGCCAGCTGTCGGCCGACCTCGCCAGCGGCAGAGCGAAGACGACGGCGGCCGAGAAGATCGACGCGGTGAGCGACGTGAGCAGGTCGTAGCGAATGAACAGGACGACCAGCAGGCCGGTGCCGATGATCGCCGCGACCGTGAACCAGACGATCGAGGCGACCGGCACGGTCGGCCCGTAGGTCAGCACGCCGGCGAGGACCGCGGCCGTCAGGCCGCCGACAGCCATCCCCAGCCGGTCGCTCAGGATCGGCACCAGGAAGAGGCGACCGAAGAGCTCGGCGTAGAGCATCCAGAGGATGAAGAAGACGACGATCACGACACCCGGCCAGTGCGAGCTGTACCACCAGGTGCCGAACTGGAACGAAGCCACCTCGGGCAGCCCGGCGCGAGCGAGGCCGACGCTCAGTAGCGACATGGCCACCAGCAGGAGGGCACCGGCGGCCACCCCACGCAAGCTCGAGCGGGCGACGGTGGCGTTCGTCCAGTCGCCCTGGAAGAGGGCGTCGAACGCGGCCAGCTTTCCCGGATAGCGCTCGCGGCAGAGTGACTCTCCGACCGACCAGCTGAGAGTGGTCATGGTCGCCACCGGCACGAAGACGAAGCCGATGAAGAAGGCCGCGACCAGCCAGGTCATCTGGGCCCGCGTCGAAACGCCGGCCGAGCTGTCCTGCGAGATGGCGAACGAGGTCATCACCATCAGGACGATTCCCAGAGCCAGCACCAGGCCGCCCACCTGAAGCCCGCGGCGCACGCCGATCTCACCGGCGTGGTACCGGCGCACGAACGGAATGGCGACGAGAGGCAACAGAAAGAGCACCGCCACGCTCTTGCCGAGCTCGACGAACGCGAAGGGCTGGATGGCGGCACTCAGCTCGGCCTCTTCGGGATCCTCGAACCAGAAAGCGAAGCCGGTGAGCTCGTTGCCGGCGAAGCCGACCTGCACTCCGTAGGGGAATTGCTCGCCCAGCTCGAGCGCGCGCTCGCGATAGCGGAGCGTCAGATCGGTCCGCTCGTCGAGCTGCCGCTCGCGCACCTCGGGCTCCTCGAAGCGATCCAGGCCAAACCCCTGCGCGGCCAGGAACGCCTCGGCCTCGACCCGCGCGGCGGCCGGATCCCTCGCCCCCTTCCCCTCCTCGGGCGGCAGCTGCGAGCGGAGCGAGAAGAGCTCGCCCTGGAGGCCGATGTCGGCGCGGTAGCGCCAGTCGGCGGGCGTGCCCCCGGGGGGATAGACCACGGTCTTCCAGTGGAAGATGCGCTTCGCCAGGTCGCCCCCGGCAAGCGCCTCCCGTCCGAGCCGCTCCGACTCCAGATGCAGTCGGCGCTCCAAGGTCGAGTCGGAATCGAACACCGTCACGACGTAGGCGTCGTCGACCGGCTCGCCGAGGTCGCGGAAACGCTCGAGCGCGATCGCCTCCGCCTCGCGGGCGTTGATCTGCCAGCCCTTCGGCGCGAACGGCTGCGTCTCCGGCAGCAGGCGGACGAAGACGGCCAGCGCCGCAGCCGCGGCGAGAATCCACAGGATGATGTTGCGTACCGACACTGTCTCTGAGCGCTATATGAGTGACGCCTGGCTAGGCTAGTGTGAGTACGTCGGCGCCAAACCCAGGTTTCAAGAACTGGAATTATAGGAGGCCGGCCCCCCACCGCCGAGGGACCCGGCCGCTTACCCGGCCTCGATCGGGCCCGCTCGGGCTACAGGTTCGAGACGATCGCCTCGCCGAACTCGGACGTCTTGACCTCGGTGGCGCCCTTCATCTGGCGCGCCAGGTCGTAGGTGACGCGCTTGTCGCCGATCGCCGCCGCCAGCGCCTTCTCGACCGCGTCG
>JAHEKO010000331.1 GCA_024638355.1 Acidobacteriota bacterium | reverse complement strand
TTCCTGGGCGCCGGCGACGACCCGCGCCGGCGCGAGCTCGGCCTCGGCGACCGCCCCACCGACGTCGAGCTCGAGTGCCTGGCTCAGACCTGGAGCGAGCACTGCAAGCACAAGATCTTCAACGCGACGATTCGCTATCGCGAAGACGACGGCCCCGCGGAGACCGTCGACTCCCTCTTCAACCGCTACATCCGCGGCACCACCGAGAGGGTCGCGCGCCGGATCGAGAGCGCCGGCGGCCGCTCGTGGCTGGTCTCGGTCTTCCACGACAACGCGGGCGTCGTCGAGTTCGACGACGTGGCGCACCTCGTCTACAAGGTCGAGACCCACAACTCGCCCTCGGCCCTCGACCCCTACGGCGGCGCCATCACCGGCATCGTCGGCGTCAACCGCGACCCCTTCGGCACCGGCCGCGGCGCCGATCTGGTCGCCAACGTCTGGGGGTACTGCTTCGCCTCGCCCTTCTACGACGACGAGCTGCCCGCGGGGCTGCTCCATCCGCGGCGGATCCGCGACGGCGTGCACCAGGGCGTGATCGACGGCGGCAATCAGAGCGGCATTCCCTACGGCCGGGGGTGGGAGCTGTTCGACGACCGCTACCTGGGCAAGCCCCTGGTCTTCTGCGGCACCGTCGGCACGCTCCCGGTCGAGATCGCCGGCAAGCCCGGCGAGAACAAGTATGCGGAGCCCGGCGACGCCGTGGTGATGGTCGGCGGGCGGATCGGCGTCGACGGGATTCACGGCGCGACCTTCTCCTCCGCCGCGCTCGACGAGTCGTCACCCGCCCAGGCGGTCCAGATCGGCGACCCGATCACCCAGCGGATGATGTTCGACTTCCTTCTCGAGGCGCGCGATCTCGGCCTCTACAGCGCGATCACCGACAACGGCGCGGGCGGCCTCTCTTCGTCGGTGGGCGAGATGGCGGAAGGACCGGGCGGCGCGCGGATCGATCTCGCCCTCGCTCCACTCAAGTACGCCGGGCTGGCGCCGTGGGAGATCTTCCTGTCGGAGGCGCAGGAGCGCATGACCCTGGCGGTGCCGGGCGACCGTCTCGACGACCTGCTCGAGCTGGCCGGTCGCCGCGACGTCGAGGCGACGGTTCTCGGAACGTTCACCGCCGAGCCGTTCCTGCACGTCACCCACGGCGACGAGACCGTCGCCCACCTGCCGATGGAGTTCCTGCACGACGGGCTGCCGGAGATGGTGCTCGACGCTCACTGGCGGGCGCCGGAGTTCGAAGCGCCGCCGTCGCGGCCGAGCGACAGCGGCGCCAGCCTGCTCGAGCTGCTCGGGCGGCCGAATCTCGCCAGCGGCGAGGCCAAGGCCCGCCACTACGATCACGAGGTCAAGGGCCTGGCGGTGGTGCGGCCCTGGGTCGGAGTCGGCGCCGACGTCCCGGCCGAGGCGACCGTCTCGCTCGCGCGCCACGGCTCGCGCCGCGGCTTCGTGCTCTCCGAGGGGATCCACCCGTTCCTGTCGGATCTCGATACCCGGGCGATGGCCGCCACCGTGGTCGACGAGGCGGTTCGCAAGCAGCTCTGCGCCGGGGCGCGCCTCGACCGGATCGCCGCGCTCGACAACTTCTGCTGGCCCGATCCGGTCCGTTCCGCGGCGACTCCCGACGGCGAGTACAAGCTGGCGCAGCTCGTACGCGCCTGCCGCGGCCTGGCCGACACCTGCGTCGCCTACGGCGTGCCGCTCATCTCGGGCAAGGACTCGATGAAGAACGAATCGACCCTCGGCGGAGTGAAGATCTGCGTGCCGCCGACCCTTCTGGTTTCGGCGATCGGCCAGATCGACGACGTCGGCGAGGCGATCACCCTCGACTGGAAGGCGGCCGGCGACGCGCTCTACCTGGTCGGCGAGACCGGCGAGCACCTGGGCGCCAGCGAGTACTACCGTCTGCTGGGCAGCGCGAGCGGAGCCGACCGCGACCTCGGGAGCGCCGCGCCCTACGTCGGAGGCCGACCGCCCACGGTCGACGCGGAGCGCTTCTTCGAGCTCTACCGGCGCTTCGAGCGCGCGCTGCGCGCCGGGCTGGTGCGCGCGGCGGCGACGCCGGCCAGGGGCGGTCTCGCCGTGGCGCTGGCGCGCTCGGCCATGGCGTCCCGGCTCGGCGCCGAGATCGACCTCGGCGCCTGTCCCGGAGCCGAGCGACTCGACGACGACCACGCGCTCTTCTCGGAGTCGAACGGACGGCTCCTGGTCGCGGTCGCTGCCGGCGACGCCGAGGCGTTCGAGGAGATCTTCGAGGACCGGCCCTGCGCCCGGATCGGCGCCGTCGCCGCCGACGCGCGCCTGATCGTGCGGCGGGGCGATCGCGTCAGCCTCGACCTGGCCGTCGACCGCCTGCTCGAGAGCTTCAAGGGAGGTCTGGCGGATGCCTGACGCCGCGGAGCTCGCGTCGCGCCGCCGCGACGTCAAGGTGCTCGTGCTGAGCGGGCTGGGGCTCAACTGCGAAGTCGAGACCGCCGAGGCCTTTCGCCTGGTCGGCGCCCGCGCCGAGCTCGTCCACCTGCTCGATCTGCTCGACGGCCGGCAGCGGCTGAGCGGCTACGGCATCGTCGCCTTCCCCGGCGGCTTCGCGTTCGGCGATCATCTCGGCGCCGGATTCGTCTTCGCCAACAAGATCCGCTGGCGGCTCTACGACCAGTTCGTCGACTTCGTCGAGGGCGGCGGCCTGGCGCTGGGCATCTGCAACGGCTTCCAGATGATGGTGCGCCTCGGCATGCTGCCCGGCTTCGACGGCGACTACCGGACGCCCCGCGCGACCCTGGCGCCCAACGAGCGGTTGGGCTACCGCGACGCCTGGGTGCGAATCCGCGCCGACCCCGAGTCACCCTGCGTCTGGACGCGGGGCATCGACACGCTCGAGCTGCCGAGCCGGCACGGCGAGGGCCGGTTCCTGCCCGCCGACGACGAGGTCAAGGCGCGGCTCGAGCGTGACCGGCTGGTGGCGGTGCGCTACGTCGACGAGCGCGGCGCGCCGACCGAGGCGTGGCCGGCCAATCCGAACGGCTCGCCGGGTGGCGTCGCCGGAGTGTGCGACCCCAGCGGCCGGCTCTTCGGCCTCATGCCGCACCCCGATGCCTACCTCTACCCCTTCCAGCACCCGCAGGCCTTCCGGCGTTACGAGTCGGCCGACGAGTCGGAAGGCGCCGGGCTGGCCGTGTTCCGCAACGGCGTCGACTTCGCCGCCGGCATCGGCTGATCGGCATCGACCGTGAGCCACTCGGTCGGCTCCGCCTGAGTGGAGACGCGGAGCCGCGCCCGCGAGCCCTCCTCGCGCAGCGTCTCGGTGACCAGGTCGACCGCCAGCGCCGGCAGGTTGTTGATCTCCGACAGGTGATAGAGCACCACCCACTGCAGGCGGTCGGTCACCAGCTCGCGGATCCCCTCGGCCGCGTCGGCGTTCGACAGATGGCCGAAGCGCCCGGCCACACGCTCCTTGAGATGCCACGGGTAGGGCCCGTCGCGCAGCATCTTGAGATCGTGATTGGTCTCGAGGATCAGCACGTCGAGATCGCTGAGCCGGCCCCAGGCCAGGCGGCTGCAGGTGCCGATATCGCTCACCACGCCGACCCGGCGGCCGCAGGCGTCCTCCACGACGTAACCCACCGGCTCCATCGCGTCGTGAGGGATCTTGAACGGGGTGATGCGGAAGAGCCCGGCGGCATGCCGCTCTCCCGAGCGGATCACCACCTTCTCGTGCACGCGCTTGCCGAGGTTCACGCCGGCGAACGTCCCCTTGGTGGCGTAGATCGGCACCTCGTGCCGGCGCGAGAAGAGGCCCGCTCCCCGCACGTGATCGCCGTGCTCGTGGGTCAGCAGGATGCCGTCGAAGTTGCTCGCGTCGATGCCGGCCAGGTCGAGCCGCCGTTCGAGCTCGCGGCACGAGAAGCCGGCGTCGACCAGCAGGCGGCGCGAGTCGGACTCGACGACCACGGCGTTGCCGGCGCTGCCGGAGCCGAGCACGGCGACCCGCATCTCCGGAAAGCCGAGACCGAGGGCCATCTGCACGGGCGGGAGTATACCCGTGCGCGAGACGCCGGAGGTCAGGCTAGAAGTCGTAGACGCGGCCTTGCTCGAGGAAGCGCAGGCGCGGGTCGGACAGGGTTCCGATCTCGGCGCGGATGCGGTCGATGCAGGGCGGCTTCATGTGGTGGATGTAGACCGGCACATTGCGCTCGAGCTTCTCCAGCTCGCTTTCGAGCGTCGCCGGGGTCAGGTGCAGCGAAAGATCCGCGATCTCCTGCATCGAGTTGTCGAAACTGGTCTCGATGCAGACGGCCGCGAGCTTCGGCGTGCGGTTGGCGATCTCCCAGAAGCGAAAGGTCGGACCGGTGTCGCTCGACCAGAGCACCGCCACGTCGCCCTGCTCGATCAGAAAGCCGAAGGTGGGCACCCGGTGCTCGACCGGGATCGGCGTAAAGCGAACTCCCTGGAGGATGACCGGATCTTCCTCGGTCAGCTCCCGGAAGCGCACTATCGGCAGCAGGTTGTTGGGCAGCCGGGTGAAGTCGGGCCAGGCATCGTTGTTGAACAGGTACTTCCGCGTCGCATAGGTCGTCGCCTCGGAGGCCCAGATCGAGATCTCGCCCGCGCCTTCGTCGAAGACGTTCTCGACGAAGAAAGGCAGCGAATTCGTGTGGTCCATGTGCGAGTGCGTCAGCAGGATCGTGTCGATGCGCCGCTGCCGCTCGAGCGGCAGCGCCTGCGCCAGCGATCCCGCATCGACCGCCACGCGCTCGTTCACCACCAGCCCGGTCGTCCG
>JAHEKO010000015.1:14313-19347 GCA_024638355.1 Acidobacteriota bacterium | reverse complement strand
TTGAGTCGAGACCGGCTGGCCGCCCGGCTGCGCGCCCTGGGGCCGGACGAGTGCCCCGCGCCGCCCTTCCGCCGCGTTTGGCGGGCGGCGCTCGAGCGGCGCGACGCTCGCCGGCGCCGGCGTCGGATCCTCCAGGGCGTGGCCACGCTGTCGGCGGCTGCGCTCGTGATAGCCCTGCTGGCCGGGGTGCCCGGGCTGCGGGAGGCTCCGCCGGCCGCGAGCTCCCAAGCGGATGTTCGCGAGCTCGCGCGGTCGCTCTCGAACTGGAGCGGGCCGCTCGACTCCGTGCTCGAGCCGCGCGGCGAGCGCTTTCTGGCACTCGACCCCGAGTCGCCGGCCATGCGGGTACCGGCTTATCTCTCCAATCTGGAGATCGAGGAGATTCTGTGATGGCCAAGCTCTCTGCACGACACGTTGTCTCGAGCTGGGCGGCAGGGGTGCTCGCCGCTTCGCTCCTGTTCGCCGGCCCTTTACCCGGCTCCCGCGCGGGCGGGAGGGAGGCTTTCGACCGCGTGGTCTTCTCTCCCGAGCTGCTGGTGGCGAATCAGCGCCGCATCGGCCTGACCCCCGAGCAGCGCGAGACCCTGGTAGGCGAGATGCGTCAGACGAAGTCGGACGTCTTGCCTCTCGAGGTCGAGATGGCCGGTGCGGCGGCCGAGCTGATCGAGCTGCTCGAAAGGCCGCGGGTCGACGAAGAGGCTGCGCAGCAGGCGGCTGCCCGGGTTCTGGAGCTCGAGCGGCAGGTGAAGAGCCGCCGCATGCTGCTCTTGATCCGGATCAAGAACCTTCTGACCGAGGAGCAGCAGGAGCAGCTGGAGGCGATACGCGACGAGGAATGAAGGAGATGGCGGCGAAGGGTATCGGGCGTTCGCGGATTCCTACGAAAGGAACGACGTGTCAGGATTCCGCCAGTCCACCACGGCTTCAGGCCTAGGCCGAAGGGAGTAGTCATGCAGGCTTCGCAGGCAGTCCGTCCGGGCTTTTTCGGGCCGCAGGTTTCCGTGCTGAACCGCGTCGGCCGACTTCCGAGCCACGCTCGGATGCGCGCGCGCATACCCAAGCGCCTGGTGGCCGCGGAGCTGGAGGTCGCCAGGCGGGCCCGCCGCCGCCGGCTGAAGGCGGTGCGCAGCTCGGCGGGCGCCCTCGGCGTCGAGCAGCGTCTCGTGCAGCGGATCACCATGGGCCAGAGCCGCGCGGAGATGGCTCGGATCGCCGACCTCGGCTACGAGGGATACCTCGAGTATCAGCTCGACTACGAGGCGATCGACGACGGCGACCTCGAGAGGGCCATCGCCGAGGCCTTTCCGAGCTTGTCGATGAGCGCGGCGGAGCTCATCAGGAATTACGGCGAGAACCTGGGCGTGCCGATCTTCCAGCTCGTCCTCTCCAGCGTCTACAGGGCGCTCTACAGTCCGCGGCAGCTGTTCGAGCGCATGGTCGTGTTCTGGACCGACCACTTCAACATTCATCTGTTCAGCGACATCCAACCCTTCCTCAAGCCGGTCGATCATCGGGAGGTGGTGCGGCGGCACGCGCTGGGCAAGTTCCCCGACCTCCTGTCGGCCAGCGCCCACAGCCCGGCGATGTTGGTCTACCTCACCAACGACTCCAACGTGAAGGGTCATCCGAACGAGAACTACGCCCGCGAGCTGATGGAGCTGCACACCGTGGGCGCCGACAACGGCTATACCCAGCGGGACGTGCGCGAGGTTGCCCGCTGCTTCACCGGTTGGACCCTCGCCGGCCTCCGCGGCGGCACTCCGGGCGAGTTTTTCTTCGACGCGTCGGAGCACGACGAGCGCCCCAAGAGGGTGATGGGCCGGGCGATCTCGGCCGGCGGCATCGGCGACGGAGAGCGCGTGCTCGAGATCCTGGCCAACAGCCCGCGCACCGCCAGGTACGTGGCCAGGAAGCTGTTGATCTACTTCTGGGGCTACGAGCCGTCGAAGCGCGACGTCAAGAGGGTCTCCAAGGTCTACCTGAGGACCGGCGGCGACATCAAGGCCATGCTGCGCCAGGTCCTCAAGCGCGGCCGGATGGCGAAGGCCCAGCCCAAGCTCAAGCGTCCGTTCCACCTCGGGGTGTCGGCGCTGCGCGCGCTGTTCGCCGAAGTCGACAGCCCGTCCCATCTGCTCGACTACCTGTTCGAAGCGGGGCATCTGCCGTTCAACTGGGAGCCGCCGAACGGCTATCCGGACAGCGAGGCCTTCTGGTCCGGCTTCGTGCTGCCGCGGTGGAACTGGGCGGCGACTTTCCTGAACAAGCAGACCGGCGGGGGGGTCGACATCGATCTCGATCTGGTCGACCCGTCGCTGCCCGCGGCCAAGATCGTCGCCGGCCTCGGCACGCTGCTCTTCAACGGCGCCATGAGCGCCGAGACCGAGGCCACTCTCACCGCCTTCCTCCGGTCGGGCAAGAAGATCGACAAGAACAAGATCTACGACGCCATCGGACTGGCGGTGGCCTCGCCCGAGTTTCAGGAGTACTGAGATGAGCGATCACGAATGCAAGACCTGCAAGGAGTACAGCCGGATCTCGCGGCGGAGCTTCGTCGGTCTGTCGGCCGGCGTGGTAGCGACGGCGATCGCCCCGGGGTGGCTGCCGCGGGTGGCCTACGCCGGCTCAGAGAACAGCTCGCGTGACGTCCTGGTCTCGATCTTCCTCCGCGGCGGGGCCGACTCGCTGTCGATGGTGGTGCCGCACGCCGAGGATGCCTACTACGACCTGCGTCCGACCCTGGCCGCACCGCGGCCGGACAGCGGCAAGGAGAACCGCGTCAGGGACCTCGACGGGTTCTTCGGCTTCTCGCCGGCGATGACGTCGCTGCGCGAGGCCTACGACGACGGCGCTCTCCTGGTCGTCCACGCCTGCGGGTTGAAGGACCCGACCCGCTCGCACTTCGATGCCATGCGCTTCATGGAGACGGGGCAGGGCGGCGACGCTTCGGCCCTCGACACCGGCTGGCTCGGTCGCCATCTGCAGGCGACGGCCGGCAGCGCGTCGGAGGGGGCGCTGCGCGCGGTCGGCATCGGCGCCGGCCTGCAGCGCACCCTGGCGGGCGGCCCGCGGGCGTTGCCCATCGCCGACCTCGACGAGTTCGGCCTTACCGGACGAGCGGGCAGCCGAAAGGAGCGACGTGAGGCGATCGAACAGCTCTACGCCGTCTGGCGCGACCCGCTCAAGAGCTCGGCCGACAATACGCTGCGTACCGTAGATCTCCTGCGCCGGATCAATTTTCGGCGCTACCGCCCGGCGGGGGGCGCTCGGTATCCCGACAACGAGTTCGGGTACTCGCTCAAGTCGGCGGCCGCGCTGATCAAGGCGGAAGTCGGCGTGGAGGCGATCGCCGTCGACCTCGGGGGCTGGGACACGCACGAGTTCCAGGGCAACCTCGACGGCCACATGGACTACCTGATGATGAGCTTCGCCGAGTCGCTGGGCGCCTTTCACAAGGACCTGTTCGCCGACGACATGACCGAGATCTCGGTGGTGGTGATGTCGGAGTTCGGCCGCAACGTCGCCGAGAACGGCAGCGAGGGCACCGATCACGGTCACGGCGGGCTGATGCTCGCCCTGGGCGGCGGCATCGCCGGCGGGCGGGTGCTCACCAAGTGGCCGGGCCTGGGCAAGCGAGATCTGTACGAGGGGCAGGATCTCGACATCACGATCGACTACCGTGACGTCCTGGTCGAGATCCTTCAGCGCCGCATCGGCAACGGCGACTGGCGCAAGGTCTTCCCCGATCCCTCCTACCGGCCGCAGAGCCAGGGCGTCACGATCTAGCCCGCTAGCGACGCGCGGCGGCGGGCGGGCGGGCTGCCGCGGCGGGCGGTGCCGTGGATCGGCCGCCCGCTCGCCCGCGCCGGCGCGAAGAGCTGTCGCCTCAGAAGTCGGGGTGGTCGGCGGTCGGCCCGAACGTGGGCGGCACCGGCACGTCGAGCAACCGGAGGTAGACCGTGAGCTGGCCCCGATGGTGGATCACGTGGTCGATCATGAACGAGCGCATCATGGCGTGGCGCGGACCGGCCATCTTGGCCTCGCCATTGACCATGCCCTTCCACGTCCGGGACATGAAGGCGTCGTCTTTGCCGCCAATCGCCGCGGTGAACTCGGCGCCGTTCTTGTCGAGCGTCGCCAGCAGCTCGGCCCGGTCGCCGGCGGAGTAGGGCTTGTACTCGGCCATCATGGCGTCGAAGTCGAAGACGTCGTCGAGCATGGAGGCGTGCCATGAAGCCGTTTCGGCGATGTGGCTGGTCAGCTGACCGAGCGTCATCGACTTCTCGTGCGGCCTCCAGTCGTACTTGTCTTCGGGCGCGGCCTCGAGAAGGGCGCGGGTCATGAGAGCTTGCGCTTGGAAGTCGGCAATCAGTCCGTCGGCGAGGGTCATCGAATCTCCTTCTCTGGCGTGGGCCTGTAATTACGCCTTATTTACGCCATTGTAGAGATCGCCGCACCGCCTGTCAAGCGGTCGCGGCGGCTGCGCTCAATCGTCGTCGGCGCCGGGCGGCGCCGGGTAGCCCATCAGCTGCCGCCAGTCGTCGATCGAGCGAATCCGCAGGTACGGGTTGAGCTCGAGCTCGGCGCCGATCGTCGAGGTCTCGGTCGGTCCGTAGTTGTGACCGGGGTAGAGCACCGTGCTGGCGGGCAGCTTTGCCAGCCGCTGGGTGAGCGTGTAGTACATCTGCTCCGGATCGCCGCCCGGGAGATCCACCCGTCCGCAGCCGCGGACGAAAAGGGTGTCGCCGGCCACCAGCCGGTCGCCGATCAGGAAGCATTGGCTGCCAGGGGTGTGGCCGGGCGTGTGCAGGAAGGTGATGTCGAGTTCGCCCAGCTTCAGATGCTCTTCGTTGTCGACCCGCCGCAGGTCGCTCTCCGAGACCCCGGTGACCATCTTGAGGCCGTCCGCCTCGAGTTTGTTGACGTAGATCGGCACCGAAGCTCGCTCGAGGAGCCGACCGATCCCTTCGATGCTGATGCCGAACAGATCGCCGCCGACGTGGTCGGGGTGGTAGTGCGTGACCAGGGCGCCGACGA
>JAHEKO010000015.1:9931-14213 GCA_024638355.1 Acidobacteriota bacterium | reverse complement strand
TTGTTGACGTAGATCGGCACCGAAGCTCGCTCGAGGAGCCGACCGATCCCTTCGATGCTGATGCCGAACAGATCGCCGCCGACGTGGTCGGGGTGGTAGTGCGTGACCAGGGCGCCGACGACCTCGTAGCCGTCGGTGCGCGCGGTGTCGAGGAGTCCCGTCACGTCCCAGGCGGGGTCGACGATCACCGCCTGCCGCTTGGCCGGATCGCCGATGACGTACATGAAGTTCGCCATCTGTCCGGCGGCCGGGTGGCGGGTCGCCACCTGGCGCCCGGCAAGCAGCTGCTTGAAGTAGATCTCGGGAGCTCGTTCTACGCCCATCGTTTCCGAGCCTACCGCAGGCCGCTCCGGGCACGCGCCGCGCACGGAAAATCTTTTGTTCGTAGAGGGATGCAGTGGATTGACAGACGTCGATAAAGCCACTAAGGTCGCGCCCGACCAGGCCGATATCGGTCGAGAGCCACTGCTGCGCAGCGCGGACTCGATCGTGCCCCGACGCTACCGACAAGGAGTACCTCAGTGAGATTGCACAAGCTAGTCCCGGCGAGCCTGCTCGCGGCCCTGACTTTTGCCGGCGCCGCCGATGCGGCCTGGATGCGCTCGACAACCGCCGTTTTCCAGGCCTCGCGCGACGTCGAGAAGCACGCCGCGGACCTGAGTCAGATGCTGGTGGTGCGCCAGACCATCAGGCGTCCGTCCATCTGTATCTTCTACAACAACGCCTTCGCCAAGGACGACGACGGTCGGGTCCTCAGCCGAGTCACCCTCTACCGGCCCGACCGCGGCCAGACCAAGGAGATCAAGCGGCTCGGTTTCGCCGGCGGCGTCAAGAACAACGCCTACGTGAACTGCAAGACCGGGCCGAGGCTCGAGCCTCGGGACATCGTGCTGTTCGAGCACGACTTCAAGGGAATGCCGAGGGTGCGTGACAGCGCGAGTGGCCGGGAGTTCTTCGAGGTCACCGGCGTGGTCTCCGCCATCGGAGCGCCGAACGTCGAGAACGCGCCGATGGGTCTGGCGCTGCCGGAGGGAGACTCGCCCCTCGGCCTCGTGCCGGTAGAGAAGGGCGGTTGGTACTTCGCCAACAACTCCATCTACCAGGCGCAGGAAGACAAGGAGAAGCACCCCAAGAAGGCGGTCATGACCATGGTCGTGCCGCGCGACGCCGGCCGCCCGACGTTCTGCGCCGGGTTGAGCAACAACTCGAACCAGGGGCGGCAGGGCCGGGTTGTCACCGACATCACGGTGACCCGCGGCGCCGAGCAGATCCGCAGCGTGAAGCTTGCCGGAGGTCTGCGCGACAACGAGTACCTGGCGTGCAAGCCGGGTGGACGGATTCTGGCCGGAGACATCATCCGCTTCGAGCACGAGTTCCTGAACATGCCGCGGCTGCAGAAGAGCGGCGGCGTCGTCGGCTACTCGGACGTTCACGCGGTGGTCTCCACCATCGGCGCGCCGACCTTCCGTCAGCCGCCCCCGCCGCCCCCGCCGCCGCCGCCGCCTCCGACCAACAACCCGCCGCCGCCGCCTCCGACCAACAACCCGCCGCCGCCGCCGGGGAACAATCCGCCCCCGCCGCCTCCTCCGCCTGCGCCGTCGCCGGGTGGTGGCGGCCTGAGCGGCGCCGACCTGGCCTGCATCTCCAAGCTCCTGTACGCGGGCGGCGGCGGCGCGCGCCAGATCGTGCGGCCGAAGGGCAACCGGGGTGGCAGGGTCGAGGTCTTCGGCCCGAACAGTGTGCTGGGCCCCAACGGCGTGGTCCCCTCGACTCTCGGATTCGGTTCGACCTACGCCGCGGCCTGTGCCGACTACGAGCGCAAGCGCGGCAGCATCGGTCCTCCCGGCCCGAACATCGGCGGCGACGCCGGGCTCTGGGCCTGGTACCTCAACATGAACTCGGCGGGCGGTCCGACGGCCGTGCGCCGGGATCCTCGCGGCGGCTTTCACGCCGACGTCTACCGGCCGCATCTGGGCGTGGTCATCCTCGGCGCCAGCTCACCGGCAGACGCCATCAGGAAGCTGCAGTCCCTAGGCCTCTAGCGACCCCCGATAGCCTCGGCTCCTACACGGCCGCCACCCCTGTTCGGGGCGGCGGCCGTTTTCGGCTGCGGGGTTGCGACGGATTCCATTGTCGCGGCCTCGGGGGCGGGCTAGCTTTCCGCTGCATGCGGAGATCGCTCTATTCGCATGCGTCGTCGAAAGCTCGAACGAGGAGACGCCCCCGATGCCAAGGACCTCAACGCCGCTCGTAACGGCCGCGCTGCTGGCCTCGACTCTCGTCTCGCCAGCCTGGTCGGCGTGGTTCTATGCGGCGCACTCGAACTTCCAGCCGAGCTCGGGCGGGGAGGTCCACCCGCGGGCGCTGACGCAACTGCTGGTGATGCCGCGCGAGGCCGTTCGACCCCTGATCTGCGTCGCCTACAACAACAGCGCCGATGCCGGCGGGAAGGGACGGGTCTTCACCACCGTCCGCATCACCCGACCGGGCGGCGTGGACCTGTTCGGCCTGCCGATCGATCCGGACGTCGCCGAGATCTACCTGTCCGGGGCCGTGAGCCGCAATTCGTATCTCAAGTGCGACGTCGCACCGGACCTGAAAAGGGGCGACATCGTCGAGTTCGAGCACGACCTGCGCGACATGCCGCGCCTGGAGAATCGCGGCGGCGGTATCGATTTCGCCGAGATCAACGGCGTCGTCTCCGACGCCGGCGAGCCCACGGTCTGGAACGCGCCGTTCGGCTTCCGGTTGCCCGAGGGCCATTCGCCGAACGGCCTCGTCGCCCCCGAGAAGGGGGGCTGGTTCCATTCGACCAACTCCGTGTTCCAGGCCAATTCGGACCGGCAGAAGCAGCCGCGCAAGGTGATCCAGACGATGGTCGTGCCGGCAGCAGCGAAACGGCCTTCGGTCTGCGCGGGCTACAGCAACATGTCGTCGAACGACGGCAAGGGCAGGCTGATCGCCTCGGTGCGCGTCGACCGCGTCGACGGCGGCTCCGACAGCGTCAAACTTCGCGCCAGCGTGCGCGACAACTTCGCGCTGAGCTGCAAACGGCTGGCCGATCTCGCGGCCGGCGACCTCGTGCGCTTCACCTTCCTGCTCAAGGGGATGCCGAAGCTCGGTCGCAGCGGCCAGAGGATCGAGTTCGCCGACGTCACCGGCGCCGTGTCGACCGCCGGCGAGCCGAAGTTCCGGCGGGAGTCGCCGCCGGCGCCCGAGCCGCCGCCGAACCCGAACCCGCCGCCGCCGGAGCCGACCCCGTCGTCGCCACCGCCACCGGGCAATCCGTCGCCACCGCCCCCGAGCAATCCGTCTCCGTCTCCGGGGAGCCCCTCGCCGCCTCCCGCGCCCTCCGGTCCGGGCGGTCCGGTGAGCGCGACCGATTCCCAGGCCGCCGCCAAGCTCCTCTACGCCAACCGCAGGACGCAGCTCTGGCGGCCGAAGGGAAACAACCCGGCCAAGTGGATCGTCGTGGGTCCGGGCACGCGGGCGATCGCGGGTAACCGGTTGAACATGAGCACCGCAGGCGCCGGCAACACGGTCGCGACGGCGGTCGCCGACTACGAGCGCAAGATGGGCAGCCTCGGAGCGGCCGGCCAACTGTCGAGCGGCGATCTGGCGGCGCTTCGCTGGTACTCGGGCATCAACTCCAGCGGCGGACCGACGTCGATCCGCCGCGACGCCGGCGGCGGCTATCACGGCGAGTTCTACCGGCCCGGAAGGGGCGCTCAGCACCGAGGACCCTTCCCGTCGATCCAGGCCGCGGCCGACTGGCTGCGGGCGAACGGCCTGTAGCGTGGCCGTCACCGGGGTCGTGCGCTAGAGCTCGATCTCGTCGCCGTCGTCGAGAATCTCGAAGCCCAGCCGGCGGACCCGCTCGCGCGCCGTCGAATCCGGATCGAGCACCGGATTGGAATGATTGAAGTGGGTAAAGGCGACGCGAGTGCCGGCGGCCACGACCGGCGCGAGGCGCTCGAGGCTGGCGGCGATGAGCGGGTGGCCGATCGATGCCACGTCGCGTCCGGGGAGCTCGTCGGCGGAGAAGAAGGTGCCGTCCAGGAGCCCGACGTCGACGGTCGCCAGAACCTCCTCGATCGACGGCTCCCAGGCGCTCCACGAGTCGGTGTCGGGCACGTAGAACACGCTCTGCCGGGGACCTGAGATGACGAAGCCCACGGTGTCGGTGTATTCGTCGCGGTGCGGAACGGGCAGCGCGCGGACGGTTACGCCGTCGCCGAGGTCGACCGGGCGCTCGAGGTCGAGCTCTTTGAGCTCGATGTTG
>JAHEKO010000015.1:4441-9831 GCA_024638355.1 Acidobacteriota bacterium | reverse complement strand
GATGACGAAGCCCACGGTGTCGGTGTATTCGTCGCGGTGCGGAACGGGCAGCGCGCGGACGGTTACGCCGTCGCCGAGGTCGACCGGGCGCTCGAGGTCGAGCTCTTTGAGCTCGATGTTGTGGCGCTCGACCAGGAGGCTCCACGGCCCGTTGGAGCTGAGGTACGCGCGCATGCGCTCGGTAGCCCACACCGGCAGGTTCTCGGTATGGACGGCCTCGTAACCGAACAGGGCGAGCCCGATGTAGTGGCCGATGTGGGCGTGGGTCAGAAAGACACCGTCGAGCGGCGAGCGGTCGACGCGGCCGGCCGGCGCGCCGCGCACGTCGGCGAGGCGGTCGAGTTGGCGCGCTACGTCCGGGGTGGCGTCGATCAGGTAGACGCGGCCGCTCGCGGGCAGGACGATCGCCAGGCTCGCCACGTCTCGCCGTCTCGCCGGCTCGCCGCGGACCGCCGCGCACAGCTCGTGCGTACAGGCGATGTGGGGGAAGCCGCCGTCCTGGGCCGTGCCGACGACTCTCACATAGGCGCCCGCCGCCGCGGCGCGCCTCGGCGTCGAGGTGGTGTTCCGCGCGGCCTCGTCGCCGGTCGGCGAGCCGCAAGCCGCGAGCAGCAGCCCCGCGAGGAGCGATCCGAGCCGCTTCATGTGGCGGATCATCGCACGGCGGCGGGCGCGGGGCAGCGTGCTAGCCTGACGACGGATTCCGAGCCTGCTCGTGGTGCCGCTTCGCTCTCAGTTTCGAATCGCCAGCTGGGTCTGGGTTCGCATGCTCGGCGGCATCTACGCCCTGGCTTTCGGGTCGCTCTGGCTTCAGATCGAAGGCCTGATCGGCAGCCGCGGCATCCTGCCTGCCGCCGCGCTGCTCGAGCGCGCCGGCGAGGCACTCGGCCCCGAGCGCTTCTGGCGCCTGCCGACCCTCGGCTGGCTCTCCGCCGGCGACCTGACCCTCCACCTGTTGTGTGCGGCCGGCGTTGTCCTCGGCCTCGCGGTGCTCCTCGGCTGGCTGCAGCTTCCCGGCCTGGTCGCTCTGTGGGTCGGCTACCTGTCGCTCGTCGTTCTGGGCCAGGACTTCTTGAGCTACCAGTGGGACGTGCTTCTGCTGGAGGCCGGGCTGCTCGGCATCTTCCTCCCGGGTGCGTGGTGGAAGCCACGCGGGCCGCTGGCTGCTCGGCCGCCGCGGCTGGGGATCTGGCTGCTGCGGCTGTTGACCTTCAAGCTGATGTTCGGCTCGGGCGTGGTCAAGCTCGCGAGCGGCGATCCGACGTGGCGCAACCTGACCGCCCTCCAGTACCACTACGAGACGCAGCCGCTGCCCAACCCGCTCGGCTGGTTCGTTCATCAGCTGCCCGAGTTCCTGCACTTCGCCTCGGTGGTGGCGATGTTCGCGGTCGAGCTGGCGGTGCCGTTCCTGCTCTTCGCTCCGGCCAAGGCGCGGCGCGGCGCCGCGGCCACGCTCATCGGCCTGCAGCTCGCGATCGCGCTGACCGGCAACTACGCCTTCTTCAACCTGCTGGCCATCGCGCTCTGCCTGCTCCTGCTCGACGACGAATGGTGGATGGGCTTCTGGAACCTGATCGAGCCCGCCTCCGC
Organism: Acidobacteriota bacterium; assembly: GCA_024638355.1. GTDB lineage: Bacteria > Acidobacteriota > Thermoanaerobaculia > Multivoradales > JAHEKO01 > JAHEKO01. The sequence continues at coordinate 8,241 of JAHEKO010000015.1, read as the reverse complement.
CGCGCCCGCGCTCGGCACCCCGCGCCGGGTCCTACTGGTGCCGCTGGCGCTGGTCTGGCTGGCGGTTTCGGCGGCCCACCTCGCGGGCGCGCTCGGCTACCGGGCTTCGGTTCCGGCTCCGCTCTCGGCGCTTCAGTCGGCGGTGGCTCCCTGGCGCTCGATCAACGGCTACGGCTTGTTCGCGGTCATGGCCACCGCTCGCGACGAGATCGTGATCGAGGGCAGCGAGGACGGTGCGTCCTGGTCGGCTTACGAGCTCCGGTGGAAACCGGGGCCCGCCGCCCGCATGCCGCCGATCGTCGCGCCGCACCAGCCCAGGCTCGACTGGCAGTTCTGGTTCGCGGCGCTGCGCCCCGCCGAGGCCAGCCCCTGGTTCGGGGCCTTCCTGGCGCGCCTGGCGCGGGCCGAGCCGCGGGTGCTGGGGCTCATCGCTCACGATCCGTTCGACGGCAGTCCGCCCGCCTACTTGAGAGCGCGGCGGGTTCGTTACAGGTTCTCGACCCTCTCCGGCCTCCGCGACGGCGCCTGGTGGATCGTGGAGCCGCGGGGCGAGTTCGTTCCGGCGACGCCGGTCGCGGCGTTGGCGGGCGGGCAACCCTGAGCCCGGTGCTAGCCTTCGCGGCATGTCCGAGGATCGCACGAGCCAGTGGCCGACGGCCGAAGCCGAGCCGCTGAACGCTGCGGTCGATCCGCGGCGCTACCGCAGGATCCGGCGCTTCATCGCCGGCGTGCTGCTGCGGGCCTTCTGGTGGGACGTGCTGTTCAACCAGCCCTTTCTGCGGCGCTTCCGGTCGGACTGGCTGCCGCGCTACACCCGCGTGGCGGAGCGCTACCGGGATCTGGCGGTCGAGCTCGGCGGGGTGCTCATCAAGCTCGGGCAGTTCCTGAGCACCCGGGTCGACGTGCTGCCCCGCGAGATCACCGGAGTCCTCGCCGAGCTCCAGGACGAGGTTCCGGCGGCGCCCTTCGAGGCGATCGCGGCCGAGATCGAAGCCGATCTCGGCGCGCCTCTCGGCGACATCTTCGATGGCGTCGCGTCCAAGCCGCTCGGAGCGGCCTCGCTGGCGCAGGTGCACGCCGCCCGCCTGCGGGGCGGTGGGGCGGTGGTGGTGAAGGTCCTGCGACCCGGCATCGAGACCCTGGTCGAGACCGACCTGGCGGCGATCGCCTTCGCCGCCCGCTGGCTTCGCCTGTGGAAGCCGATTCGCCGCCGGGTGAGCCTGGCGAAGCTGATCCGGGAGTTCACCCGTACGACGCGGCGCGAGCTCGACCTGGTCGCCGAGGGGCGCAGCGCCGAGCGCTTCGCCCGCGACTTCGAAGCAGACCCGCACGTTCGCGTGCCGCAGATCCACTGGCGGCAAAGCGGCGCGCGGACCCTCACCATGGAGGACGTGAGCTTCATCAAGCTGCTCGACTTCGCCTCGCTCGAGGCCGCCGGCGTGTCGCGCAAGGCGCTGGCGATCAAGGTCTACGAGGCCTACATGGAGCAGATCTTCGTGCACAACTTCGTGCACGCCGATCCGCACCCGGGCAACGTCTTCGTCCGCCCGCTCGACGACGCGCCGGCCGAGGGCGACGCCGGCCGCCCCTTCGAGCTGATCTTCGTCGACTTCGGCATGATGACCGAAGTTCCCGACCGATCGCGCGAGGCGCTGCGCGAGTTCGTGGTCGCCTTCGCCACTCGCGACGCGCGGCGTATCGTCCAGGCCTACGCCGACGCCGGGGTGCTGCTTGCCGGGGCCGACCTGCGGCGGATCGAGGAGGTACACGACGAGATCTTCGAGCGCTTCTGGGGCGTGCGCCTGGGCGAGATGCAGGAGGTGGCGATGGGCGAGATGAGCTACTTCCTGGAGGAGTACTGGGACCTGGTGTCCGACGTGCCGTTCCAGGTGCCGACCGAGCTGCTGTTCGTCGGCCGGGCGGTTGGCATCCTGGCGGGGGTGGCGACCAGCCTCGATGAGGAGTTCGACCCGTGGTCGGCCGCGATTCCGTTCGCCGAGCAGCTGGCGCGAGGCGAGATCGGCGGCCGGCTGTGGACCACCGTGGTCGACCAGGGGCGGCTGCTCCTCCAGCTCCCCGGCCAGGCCAGTCGCTTCTATCGGCAGGCGGCGCGAGGCGGCCTGGCCGTCGAAGCCTCGCTCTCCGCGGAGAGCCAGCGCAGCCTGGGGCGACTGGAGCGCGGCCTGCGGCGGCTGACCTGGTTCGTGCCCGGTAGCGGCCTGCTGGTCGGCGGCATCCTGCTCCATCTGGCCCAACCGGAGAGCTGGTGGGGCGCCATCCTGATCGGCGTCGCCGGAGCGTGCTTCGTGTGGGGATGGATTCGCGGATGAGCCTCGACCAGCTCTATCGCCACCTCTGGTCGGCGCTCGCGCCCGGCGAGGTGCCCGAGCTGACCGGCCTGGCGCCGGCACGCGGACCCGAGTGGATCTTCGAGCTGGTGGACGGGCTCGAGCTCGCCGCGGGCTCCCGGATTCTCGACCTGGCGAGTGGCCCGGGCGAGCACGCCGTGGCTTTGGCCGACCGCTACCGGGCTCGGGTGGTGGCGGTCGATCCGGTCGTCTCCCAGCTCGCCGACGCGCGCCGCCGGGCGGGGGAGCGGGCGATCTCGATCGCCGCCGGCAGGATGGAGGCGATTCCCCTCGCCGCGGGCTCGGTCGACCTGGTCTGGCTGCGCGACGCGCTGCTCCACTCCGGAGCCCCCGAGGCCACGCTGCTCGACTGCCGTCGCGTGCTGCGTGCGGGGGGCCACCTCCTTTTGCACTCGGCGTTCGCCACCGGCAGGCTCGCGCCCGCCGAGCTGGAGCTGCTCGAAGCCGACATGCACGTCGATCGCGCGGGTCTCGATGCCGCGCGGGTCGAGGCCGCGATCTCCGCGGCCGGCTTCGATCCGGTGCGGGTCGAGGAGCTCGGCAGCGAGCTGGCCGAGCACTACGAGCTGGCCGACGGGCTGGGATCGCGCGCACTCCTACGCCTGGCGCGGCTCGAGCGTCATCCCGAGATCCTGCGCGAGCGCCTCGGCGAGCGACGCTTCCGGGCGATGCGCGGCCTGTACCACTGGGTCGTCTTCGAGCTGCTGGGCAAGCTGAGCTATCGGACGAGCCTGTTGCGGAAGCCGGAATGAGCCCGGCGCGAGGGGCCGCCGCAGAGAGCGCTTGCCGGCCACTGCAATGGGTAGCTATAGAGTTACGCATTTAGAGAGGATAACGCGTAGCTTATTGGTTACCTGATGCCGTTGCGGTGGCCTCGAGAAATCCGTAGAATGAGTAATCGGATGGTTACTGAAAAGCGGCCGAGTCTCCTACAAGGTCTCGCCGACCCCACGCGCTGGCGGATCGTGGAGCTTCTCAGCGCCGGCGCGATGGCGGTAGGCGAGATCGCCGCGGAGTTCCCGATGAGCCGTCCGGCGATCTCGAAGCACCTGCGGGTGCTGCGGTTGGCCGGTCTGGTGGTCGAGCGCAAGGAGGGCCGCCGGCGGATCTACGAGCTGGTTGCCGAGGCGCTCGAGGAGACCGCGGCGCGGCTCGGGCGGCTCGCCTCGGGCGGGGGTACGCGTACGCTGCGGGGTCGTCCCGTCGGGCGCGTGGCGCCAGCGAGCCCGGGCTTCGCCAAACCGACGCCCTCCGCAGCGCCGGCCGAGGTCCCGGCGGGCGAAGAGGCCGACGACGGCCGCTGGCGATCGTGGTAGCGGCGGGTCAGCGCCCGAGAACTTCGACCAGGATCCGCCGCTCGCGGCCGCGGTTGTCGAAGTCGCAGAGCACGATCTGCTGCCAGGTGCCGTGCGCCGGCACGCCGCCGTGCAC
>JAHEKO010000015.1:0-4341 GCA_024638355.1 Acidobacteriota bacterium | reverse complement strand
TGGTAGCGGCGGGTCAGCGCCCGAGAACTTCGACCAGGATCCGCCGCTCGCGGCCGCGGTTGTCGAAGTCGCAGAGCACGATCTGCTGCCAGGTGCCGTGCGCCGGCACGCCGCCGTGCACCGGCAGGGTCAGCGAGGGACCGAGCAGCGCCGCTCGCACGTGGGAGTAGCCGTTGCCGTCGCCCCAGCGCAGGTTGTGGGCGTACTCGGCGTCGCTCGGGGCGAGCTGTTCGACGGCCCTTTCCAGGTCCGCGACGCAGCCGCTCTCGTACTCCAGGGTGGTGATCGCGGCGGTCGAGCCCGGGGCGAAGACCAGCACCCATCCGTTCTCGACGCCGCTCTCGGCCACGACGGCGGCGACGTCTTCGGTCAGGTCCTGGATGTCGGTGTCGGCGCGGGTCGTGCGCTCCAGGGTGCGGCGGTAGATCTCCATCGGCGGATCATACGCTGGCCCGTTGTGATGGCCGGGCGGCTCCGTTAGAGTCCGGGCGGTGATCGATCCCACTCCGATCAACGAGTCGATCCGGCAGGCGTCGCCGGCCCTCGAAGCCGCGCTCTCCGACCTCGGCCGGCGAGCGATCTTCCCGCCGGACATCCCGTTCCAGGCGGCGCAGGCGCGCGGCAAGCGCTACAACGCCACGATCGGCCAGATCACCGACGGCGCCGGACAAGCGCTGGGCCTGCCGGCGCTCGCCGCGGGCCTCGGGAGCCTCGACAGCGAGGATCGCAACCGCGCGCTGCTCTACTCGCCGGTCGAGGGCATCCCCGAGATGCGGCGGCTCTGGCGCGGCTGGCAGCGCCGCCATCAGTCCGACCTGCCCTCGACGCTGCCGATGGTCACGGCCGGCCTGACCCACGGGTTGTCGCTGATGGCCGACCTCTTCGGCGGCGCGGACCGCGCGGTGGCGGTCCCCGCGCCCTTCTGGGGCAACTACCGCCAGACCTTCCATCTCCGCACCGGAGCCCGGATCGTCTCGGCGCCCGTCTACCGCGACGACGGCTATCACTGCGAGGCGATCGCCGAGGCGCTCGCCGGCGAGCCGCCGGGCGAGCCCGCGCTCGCCATTCTGAACATCCCCTCCAACCCCGGCGGCTATTCGCCGACGGTCGACGAGCGCGCGCGGCTGAAGGCCTCGCTGCTCGCCGTCGCCGACTCGCGTCCGCTGGTGGTGATCTGCGACGACGCCTATGCCGGGCTGGTCTACGACCCGGAGGTGCCGGCGGAGTCGATGTTCTGGGAGCTCAACGGCGCCCACGACAACCTGATTCCGGTCAAGGTCGACGGCGGCACCAAGGAGTTCTGCTTCTTCGGCGGCCGGGTCGGCTTCCTCACCTTTCCGTTCGAGCCCGAGAGCGACGCCGCCGCGGCCCTGGAGAGCAAGGTCAAGTGTCTGGTGCGCGCCGCGATGGGCTCGCCGGTCGCGGCCTCCCAGGTGTTGCTGCTGCAGGCGCTGCGCGACGGCGAGGTGGCCGAGCGGGTCGAGAGCGTACGGCGGCTGCTGCTCGATCGCCATCGGGTGCTCGACGCGGCGCTCTCCGGCGTCGACCGACGCCTCCTGCGGCCCCTGCCGTGCAACTCCGGCTGCTTCGCGCTGGTCGAGCTGGCTTCGGGCCTGGGAGTGGACGCGGATACCGTTCGCCGTCACCTGCTCGAAGATCACGACACCGGCCTGGTGGCGGTCGGCGATCGCTTCCTGCGGATCGCTTTCTGCTCCGTGCGAGAGAGCGATCTCGCCGAGGTCGTCGAGCGACTCCAGCGCGGCGTGGCAGAGCTCGGCGGCTGACGCCGGCCGCCTCGAACGAGGGGGCCGTCCGCTATCATCGACGCGCCCTTCGTCATTCTCGAGATTCCCCGTGCAAGTCAGGATCCCGCGGCTGCTGAGTCACCCTGTCGTCTGGCTGCTGCCGCTGTTCGCCGCCATCTGGGCCGCGCTCCGCGACAACCAGTTCCTCGTCATCTCGCCCTCGAACGACACGCTCTCCTACGACCTCGCGTCGAAGTCGAGCTCGCTCGGCGAGGCGCTCGGCTCGCTTCGGACGCTCGGCTACCCGCTCTTTCTACGTCTCCTGCGACCCTTCTCCGCGGACTACTCAGCCGCGCCGACGGCTCACCTGCTGCTCTTCTTTGCCGCGGTGCTCCTGTTCTGGCTCGCGCTGCGCCGCTACACCGGCTCGAAGTGGCTGGCCTTCGCCTGGACCCTGCCGCTGGCCTACCCGTGCAATCTGGCGTTCGTGCGCTTCGTGCAGCCCGACTTTCTCGGGCCGACGCTGGCGATCGCCGCCCTGGCGCTGCTGGTCCTGCTCGCCGGCGCGCCCCGCAATCCGCTCTTCTGGCTCCTGGTCACCGTGGCGGTCTTCAGCGCGTACCAGATGCGCCCCGACAACCTGTTTCTCGTCGGCCTGGTGCCCGTATGGGGCGTTCTCCTGCTGCTCGGGCGCAGGGTTGTCGACGGCCGCCGCCTTCTCCAGGTGGGGGCCGGCCTGGCTCTGGCCACCGTGCTGCCGCTCGTCGCCTTCATCTCGATGCGCGGGCTCCTGGTCGGGCAGTTCTCGCTGGTGTCGTTCGGCGGCTACAACCTCGTGGGGATCACGGCGTCCTTCCTCGACGACGAGCTGGTCGCCCGGCTGCCCGAGGAGTCGGCGGCCCTCGGCCGCGAGATCCTCGCCGAGCGGCAGGCGGGCGGCCTCGAGCCGTACGGCCCCTCCTCGTGGACGCGCCGCTGGCACCAGCAATACAGCCCCAACGTCTGGCGTGTGGCCGAGCCGGTCGCGCGGCGGTTGCTCACCGACGCGCCGGCCGGCAACGTCCCGCCGCTCGCGGGCGAGGCGGTGTTCGAGATCAACCGCGGCCTGACGGAGCTGTCGCGCGAGGTGATCCTCCGCCGCCCGCTGCTCTACGGCAAGTGGATTCGCGACGGCTTCAAGGCCGGCCTGGGGATGACCTTCCAGTGCATGCTGTTCGGTCAGCTCGCCATTCTGTTGGTGGCGTCGATTCCGATCCTGCTGCTGCGCGCGCGGCGGGCCGGCGGAGGCGGCGATCGCGAGCTCGAGGACCGGATGCTTCGCCTCTGCGTGCTGGCGCACATCGGCGTGAGCTACTTCCTGGCCAAGCTGCTGCTCATCGTCATGGTCAGCGTGCCCTACGAGCGTCACGTCTTCCCGGCGATGGCGCTTCTCCCCTGCGTCCTGGCGGCGGGGTTGTACGAGCTCTGGAGGTGGATCCTGATGGCGCCCGCGCCGACCGCGGACGCTCCGGACTGACCCGCCGATCTTGCCTGGATCACCGCATCGAGCTCTTCCGGCGCACCGCGCGCTGGTCGCCCTCTTGGCGCTCAGCCTGCTGCTCAACCTGATCCCGATCTGGTGGGGCCTGCCCAACTACCAGGGCTGGGCCTACGACGAGGTGGTGCCCGAGAATCTCGTCGGCGACGGGGCCTGGCCGAAGAAGTATCCGCCCATGCACCGCCACGTCTTGCGCCTGGCGCTGCTGCCGATGACGGGGCTCGAGGCGCTCGGCGTCGCGCCGGCCGCGGATCTCGAGCGCTACCACCTGGCCTACCTGATCATCCGGCTGGTGAGCGTGCTGATGGCGACCGCGACGGTCTACCTGGTCTACCGGTGCGGCCGGACGCTGGCCTCGCGATGGGCGTCGGTCGCCGCCGCCGCCATGGTGGCCTTGATGCCGCCGTTCGTCTACTACGCCAAGACCGCGAATCTCGAGGCCCCCTACCTCTTCTGGTTCGCTCTCTCGCTCTACTTCTTCCTGCGAGCGCTCCAGCGGCGCCGGGGGCGAGATTTCGCGCTCTTCGCGGCCGCCGCGGCGCTGTCGATCTGCAGCAAGGACCAGGCCTACGGGCTCTATCTGCTGACGCCCATCCCCCTGGTAGCCGTGCTGTGGCGGGAGCGGGGCGGGCGCGCCCTGATCGATCGGCGCGTCTGGCTCGCCGCGGCGGCGCTCGCCGCCGTCGTCGTCCTCGCCTACGAGCTCTACCGGGGCCCGGACGAGATCCGTCGCCACGTGGAGGCCGCGACCGCGCCCAGCACCTTCAATGTCGATACCGCCACGCCCGAGGGACAGCTCGAGCGCCTCGCGCTGGCGATCCGCCAGGTCGCCTTCTCGCTCAGCCTGCCGCTCGCGCTGCTGGCCGCCGCCGGCGCGGTGGCGGCCTTCCGCCGCCGGCGCCTGGAGACGCTCGCCCTGGCGTCGATGATCGTCGGCTACTACCTCGGCTTCATCCTGCTCCTGCCGTACCAGACGGTGCGCTACCTCTTGCCGGTGGCGATGATCTCGAGCCTCTTCGCCGCCTGCGCCATCGACGCTTGGGCGCCGTTGGCGCGGCG
>JAHEKO010000330.1 GCA_024638355.1 Acidobacteriota bacterium | reverse complement strand
GAGAAGGGCCAGGCGAACGAGACCGCGCCGACCAGCCGGCCGTCGATGTAGACCGGGCTGCCGCTCATGCCGGCGATGACGCCGGTCGACTCCAGACCCTGGCCCGAGAACTCGGCCAGGATGTAGCTGGCCTCGGGCCGGATGTTGCGCCAGACGCCGATGACCTCGAACTCGAACCGCTCCGGCACGGTGCCCTGGAAGACCGACAGCCCGTAACCGCGTTGTCCCCGCTCGACCTCGGCGAGCGGGAAGAGCTCGCCCTGGGCGGCGGCCGGGGCGCTCGCCACGAGCGCCAGCGACGCGGCGACGCTCCAGCTGCACAGAGTTCTATGCATTCCGTATCGGTCCTCTCGACGCGCGCCTCACGAGGCGTCCTCCACAGAGATTTCCACAGAAGGTGCGGAAAACGAAATGAGCCGCTCCACCGGGATTCGTCCCTCGCGAAGCACCTCGAGCTCGCCGTCTCGCCAGCCCACGACGGTCGACGGGAGACCGCCCGCCAGCACTCCGTCGTCCACGATCACGGCGTCTACCCCATGCAAGAGCTCGTCCAGCCGCCGCGGATCGAGCACCGGCGCCGCGCCGCTCAGGTTGGCGCTGGTGGCGGTGAGGCCGTGGCCGAGCTCGGTCAGCAACCACCTCAGCAGCCGGTGGTCGGGAATGCGAACGCCCAGGCGCGAGCTGCCCGCGGCCGCCGGCAGGTCGCGATCGATCGGCAGGAGCAGCGTCAGCGCCGCCGGCCAGAGCGCCGTGAGCGCCGCGCCGGCCCCGCTCGGCAAACGCGCGCCGAGCTCGCGGATCTGCCCGAGATCGGCCACCACCACCGGCAGCGGCTGGCGCCGGTCGCGCCGCTTGACGGCCATTACGGCATCGACCGCGGCGCCGTTGCGCGGATCGACGGCCAGGCCGTAGCTCGATTCGGTTGGAATCGCCAGCAGGCCGCCCCGCGCGATCAACTCGCCGAGCGGGGCGACCGGCTCACCGGGCCGCCAACGAGCCACTTCGCGGCCGCTCATCGCTCTCTTCCCGCGACCGCGATCAGCTCTTCGGCGTGCGAGAGCGAAAGGTCGGTCACCTCTTCTCCGGCCAGCATGCGCGCGACCTCGAGCACGCGGGCGTCTCGACCGAGCGCTTCGACCTCCATGTGGGTGCGGCCGCCGCTGACGCGCTTGCTCACCTTGAACTGGGCGTCGGCGTAGCTCGCCACCTGCGGCAGGTGCGTCACGACCAGCACCTGCTCGGCGCGCGACAGGCGCTGGAGCTTGCGCCCCAACGCCGCCGCCTCGGCGCCGCCGACGCCGGAGTCGACCTCGTCGAAGACCAGGGTGGGGTGCCCGCCCGCGTCGCGGCCGCGCAGCGCCAGCTGGAGCGCGAGGTAGACGCGCGAGAGCTCGCCGCCCGAAGCGACCCGGGCGAGCGGTTGCCGGTCCTCGCCCGGATTCGCGGTGAGCTCGAAGACCACCTGATCGATGCCGGCGGCGGAGAACTCGACCGGCACCCCGTCGACGGCCAGCGGACTCGACTCCCGGCGCTGGCGCTCGAGCCCGACCCGGAAGACGGCGTGCCCCATCGCGAGGTTACCGAGCTCGGCGTGGACCCGCTCCGCCAGCACCGCCGCCCACTCGGCACGGGCGGCCGAGAGCCGTAGGGCGACCTCGCGGTAGCGGTCGAGCGCCTCCTCCACCTCGCGCTCGAGCGCCGCGCGCGCCTGGTCGTCGAGCACCAGATCGTCGAGCTCGCGGCCGATGGCGTCGCGCCGCTCGAGAATCTCGCGCGCCGAGCCGCCGTACTTGCGCATCAGCCGCTCGATCACCGCCAGCCGTTCCTCCACCCGATCGAGGCGAGCCGGGTCGGCCTCCACTCCCTGCAGGCGGTCGCGGAGCCCGCGGGCCACCTCCTCGAGGCGGATGCGAAGCTCTTCGAGCTCGGCGCTCCAGTCGGCGGCCTCGGGGACCCACTCGGTGACTTCGCCCAACGAGCGCAGCGCCTGGTGTACGCGCTCGGCCGCGGCGCCCTCGTCGTCGAACAGGAGCGACAGCGACCCGCCCAGCGACCGGGTGATCGCCTCGCTGTTGCGCAGCAGGTCGCGCTCGAGGCGGAGCTCGAGGTCCTCGGCCGGACCGAGTCGCGCGGCGTCGATCTCGCCTGCCTGGAAGCGCAGGAGATCGACGCGCTCGAGGCGCGCGCGCTCGTCACCGTGAAGCGCGGCCAGCCGCTCGGCCAGAAGTCGGTAGTCGTGCTCCGCGGCCTCGGTCTCGGCCAGCAGCCCGAGAGCGGCGTCGCCCTCGACGCGGTCGAGCAGGCTGCGCTGCAGCTCGGGATCGGCGAGCCGCAGCTCCTCGTTCTGGGCGTGGATTCGCAGGAGGTGCGGCGCGAGCTCGGCCAGCAGCCGGAGGGTGACCGGCTGGTCGTTGATGTAGACCCGGTTGCGCCCTTGCCGGTTGATCTCGCGCCGCACGACGACTTCGCCGCCATCGACCGGAACGCCCGCCTCTGCGAGCAGCTGCCGCCAGCTCTCGCCCTCGGGCGCGAAGACGCCGGTCACCTGCAGGGACTCGGCGCCGGTGCGGATCAGCTCGCTCGAGGCTCGCCCGCCGACGATCAGGGCGAGCGAGTCGACGACCAGCGACTTGCCGGCGCCGGTCTCGCCGGTGAGGACGTTGAGTCCCGGGCCGAGGCGTACCTCCGCCTCCGAGAGCACGGCCAGATTGCGAACGTGGAGGTCCCTGAGCATCTCGTGTCGCGCCGCTCAGGGGTTGTAGGCGGTGGCCACGAACTCGGGGTCCTCCTGGGCGTTGCGCTCGAAGCAGAGGAAGTCGTAGTAACCGCACCGCTTGCTGCCCGGGTACTCACGGCAGATGCCCGGCCGGGCGTCGTAGACCGTGCACTCACGGGTCTCGCGATCGAGGAAGCGGCACACCGTACCGTAGGCCTCGTCGCGGCGGTGGCGCAGCACCCGTTCGCCCTTTTCCTCGCCCTTCTTGGTGAACTTCTTGCGCGCCTTCTCGAAGCTCAGGCCGTAGTGCTTGGCCAGCCGGCGGATATCGCGCTTGCCGACGATGATGCGCTCGTAGGAGCAGCAGTAGGCAGGGCATTTATCGCAGTTGTAGAACACCTTGAGGCCCTTCCGCTTCTTGCCCATCGCGGTGGATTCTACCCCTCCAAGACGTTGAATGCGGCGGTGCTCTGGCAGGCGCCACCGGCTTCCGGCCCGCAGCTCGACAACCCCGCCAAGACGATGGCGTACCCGGACCCGGCCCTACTGGCAGCGGTCGATCAGCGCCTGGACGTTGTGGACCGTGAAGTGGTGGCCGGAGTCGACCGAGATGAAGCCGTTCTCCTTGAAGCTCACGATCACCTGATTCACCCGCTCGCGGGAGGCGCCGACCAGCGAAGCGACGTCGGTCTGGGTCAGTCGCAGCGGAATGCGAATCGTGTCGTCGGTGGCGGTCTCCCCGTAGCGCTGGGCGAAGGCCAGCAGCTGGCGGGCGACGCGGCCGCGCACGTCGAGCGTCGACAGCGCCTGGACCTGCTCATTCGAGAGCCGCAGCCGGCGGCTCAGCAGGCGCACCAGGTTGTAGCTCAGCGAGTTCATCGTCTTGAGGAGGCGATGGAACGACGAGCGATCCATCGACAGGCAGTGGCACTTCTCGAGCGTCAGCACGCTGGCCGAGCGGCCGGCGGTGCCGACCAGCCCCATCTCGCCGAAGGTGTCTCCCGGGCCGAGGAAGGCGAGGATCACCTCGGTACCGTCGATCTGGTCGACGTAGATCTTGACCGTGCCGTCCAGCAGCACGTAGACCACCTCGCCCGGCTGGGCCACGGTGATGACGTTCGTGCCGGCCGGGAAGATCTTGCGGTGCAGATCTTGGTTCAGGCGCGCCAACTCGTCCTTGTGGAGCCCCTCGAACAGCGGCAGCTTGGCAAGGACGTCCAGGTCCTCAACGGCGGGCATGCGGCTCTTCCCCCTGATTCGTCAACAGACGGCGGGATTCTATATCAGCGCCGGCCGCCGCTGATAAAGATTTGACAGACGCGGCCGGTTCGCGCGGGTAGATTGCCGGTCATGAGCCGAGTCGAACTGCGCCTGCTCGGAGGCTTCGACGCGCGTCTCGACGGCGCGGTGATGAACGGTTTCGAGTCGCAAAAAGCACGCGCGCTCTTCGCCTATCTGGCCATCAACCGCGAGCGGCAAGTCGAACGGAGGCTTCTCTCCGGCCTCCTCTGGTCGGAGCGCTCCGAAGTGTCCGCCCGCCGTAACCTGCGGCAGGCGCTGCACAATATCCGCGGCACCTTCGGCGCCGTCACCGACCTGCCGCCGGTCTTCACCTCCGCCCAGACGCGGGTGCAGCTCAATCCCGACCTCGACTGCTGGATCGACGTCGAGATCTTCGAGCAGTCGGTGCGCGACGGACTCGACGACGAGCGCGACCCGCTGGCTCTCGCCGGCGCCGCTCGCCTCTACGCCGGCGATCTCATGGCGGGCTTCTCGCCGGGCGGCTGCCCGGTTTTCGAAGATTGGCTCCACGAGGAGCGGGAGAGGCTCCGCCAGGCGGCCGTCGCCGCCTATCAGCAGCTGGTCGAGGAGAGCCTCGAGAGCGGCAACCACCGGCAGGGAATCGAGTATGCCCATCGGCTGCTCACCATCGAGCCGACCTCCGAGCGAACACACCGGCAGCTCATGCGTCTCTATTCGGGATCCGGCGCCCACAGCCGGGCGCTCAGCCAGTACCAGCAGGCCCGCCGGCTGCTCCAGAGCGAGCTCGGGGTCGAGCCGATGGCCGAGACCACCGAGCTCTACGA
>JAHEKO010000014.1:10944-19409 GCA_024638355.1 Acidobacteriota bacterium | reverse complement strand
CGCCGGAGTCAAGCCGGCGCACAGGCAGGCGCCCGTGAGCAGAGCCTGGATCGCGCACGTTTGGATAGAGCTTCTCATTGGACCTCCTCCCGGCCCGGAGTCACGGAGCGCCGTCGAGCTCTCCCGAGACGCTCGCACATCCAGGGCCCGCAAACGGGATTGAACGTGAGCGGATTCTACAGGAGCCGAGAGGGCTACCCGGCGAGGGCGGCCGCGAGCCGGCGACGTGCGTCGGCGACGAGCCGGTCGAAGGCGGTCGCGAGCAGGCCGGCCACCCTGGAAGCGTCGCTCATCTCGCCGGGAACCTCGGCTTCGAGGGCCCCGTACCAGAGCGGGCCCTCCTTGCCGCGCAGCTCGAGCTCGAGGGCGATCCGCACCTCGTGGCTCCCGCCGCTGTCGATGTGCTCGAGGTAGAGCACGCGGCCGCCGAGTCGGGCGTCGTAGACACCGGTCGAAACGGCGGACTCGATCGAGCGCACTCCGGGCGTTCCGCGCAGCCCCTCTACGAAGCCGCTCTGCACCAGCCGACCGACCGGCGAAGCCCAACGGTGATAGCTGTAGAAGCCGACTTCGGTAGCCTCGCGGCTGCCGCGGAAGACCAGGCGGTCCTGGTCGTAGGGCGGGTCGACTTCGAACGACTCGACGCCGATAGCGAGTCCTTCCACCGCCGCGCCTTGGCGCTCGGAGACCGCCGCGGGCGAAACCAGCGTGTAGTAGTGGGTCGTCGGCAGCGCGCCACCGGCGCAGCCCACGACGCTCGCCAGAGCCGCGGCCAGCAGAGCCAGGGCGCTCGGCGCGGCGGCCGTCGCTCTCATGGGCGCTCTCCGCCGCCCGGCGTTCGCTCCGCCGGTCGCGGGTAGCGCAGCAGCATCGCCGGGTGCTCCTTGAGCATCTGGGAGACCGACCGCAGGTTGGCCGCCGCCTCGCGCAGGTCGCGGATCATGGCGTCGAGCTCGGCCCGGTTGCCCTCGACGGTCGAGAAGGCCCCGCCGGCCGAGCCGAGGGCGGCGTCGGCGTTCTCCAGGACGCTCCTGATGCGGGCTCCGTCCTCGCCCGCGGCCGTCCGCAGACTCTCCGCCAAGGCGGCGATCTCCGCCGTCAGGTCGGGGACGCCCGCGACGGCTCCGTCGACCCGGCCGGCCACCGCGTCGAGGTGCTCGAGCAGCGCCATGAGCTTCGGCCGCAGCTCGTCGAGCGTCGGCTGCAGCGTGGCCAGCGCTGCGGAGATGGACTCGACGTTCTCCTGCGAGACGACGCCTCGAATTCCCGCCAGGATCGGCTCGATCTCGCCATCGACCTTGCCCAGGATGACGGAGACCTGGTCGAGCAGCCCGGGCAGCCGCTCGGTGATGTCGTCGAGACCGGCCAGCGCCTCGGTCAGATCGCCGGACGGCTGGCCTTCGATCCTGCTGCCCGGCGGCAGCTGCGACGCGTCGGACGGGCCGGCCTCGATCTGGAGATAGGGCGCTCCCAACAGCCCGTCCGAGGTGATGCGCGCCGTGCTCCCCTCGGTCAGGGCCACGTCGCCGTCGAGGCCGACCAGAAGGCGCACCGGCCACGCCTCGCCGGCGCGCAGCTCCAGCTCCTTGACGCGTCCGACCTCGACGCCCGCGACCCGTACGCGATCGCCGCGCCGCACTCCGCTGGAGCTCTGAAGAACGACCTCGTACTCGACCTTGGGGCCGCGGAAGGGCGAGAAGCCGACCACCCACAGGGTCGCGGTGCCGAGGATGGCGAGCGCCACGACGACGAACAGGCCCGCCCGGATCTCGCTGCCGTCAGCCATCCGCTTCCTCGCTTCCGAGCATGAACTGCTGGAATCGCTGGTGGCTGTCCTCGATCGCCTCGGGCTCGCGATCGAGGAAGCGCCGCACCAGCGGATCGGTGCAGGCCCGCACCCAGTCGGGCGCACCGGTCACCAGGAAGCGGCCGCCGTGGATCAGCGCGATCCGGTCGGCTACGGCGAAGGCGCTCTCGAGCTCGTGGGTCACGACCACCATGGTAATGCCGAACACCGCCTTGAGCTGAATGAGGAGGCGGTCGAGGCCGGCCGCGGTGACCGGGTCGAGCCCGGCGGAGGGCTCGTCGCAGAAGAGGATGTCGGGATCGAGGGCCATCGCCCGGGCGAACGACGCCCGCTTCTTCATGCCGCCGCTGAGCTGCGACGGCAGCCGGTCGACCGTGCCCTCGAGGCCGACGAGCGCCAGCTTGATGTCGACGATGATCTGCCGGGTCGAGGGCGGCAGGTCGGTAAACTCCTCGAGCGGCAGATCGACATTCTCGCCGACCGTCATCGAGCCGAAGAGCGCGCTGCTCTGGAACGCCATGCCGAGACGCTGTCGCAACTCGCCGAGCTTGCGCGACCCGGCGGCGAAGATGTCGACGCCGTCGATGTGCACCGTACCCTCGTCGGGCCGCTCGAGGCCGACCATGCAACGCAGCAGCGTGCTCTTGCCGCTGCCGCTGCCGCCCAGGATCACCATGGTCTCGCCCCGCTCGACGTCGAGGTCGACCCCGGCGAGCACCACGTTGCCGCCGTAGCTCTTGCGTACGCCACGCACCCGGATCGCCGGAGATCCGTTCGATGCGCCCGCTGCCGGATCGGAGGCCATCACTGCCGCAGATAGAGGAGCGCCGTCACGAACAGATCGGCGCCGATGATGAGGACGATCGATCGGACGACGGTGGTCGTGGTCGACCGGCCGACCGCCTGGGCGCCGCCGCGGGTGCCGAGACCCTGCTGGCAGGCCACCAGGCCGATGATCCCGCCGAAGACGAACGCCTTGAGCACGCCGCCCCAGAGGTCCTCCATGACCAGGGTGGCGATGCTGTCGGCGACGTACGAGCCGGCGCCCAGGCCGAGCACCGAAACGCCCACGAAGAGGCCTCCGAGAATGCCGATCGCATCCGCGAAGAGGGTAAGGCAGGGTACCGCGACCAGCAGCGCGAGCAGGCGGGGCACCACCAGATAGCTGATGGGGTCGACGCCGATCACGGTCAGGGCGTCGATCTCCTCGTTCACTTTCATGGTGCCGAGCTCGGCGGCGACCGCCGAGCCCACCCTTCCGGCCACCAGGATGGACGTCATGAGCGGCGCCAGCTCGCGGGTGACCGAGATCGCCACCAGATCGGCGACCAGGTGGGTGGCCCCGAACAGACGCAGCTGGTAGGCCGACTGAAGCGCCAGGATCGAGCCGATCAGGGCGGCGATCAGGGCCACCAGGGGTAGGGACTGATTCCCCGAGCGGACGATCTGGCGGCAGGTCTCGCGCAGGCGAAAGGGGGTTCCCCGGAACGGCCCGAGCAGCGTCTGACGCGCGGCCGCGACGGCCAGGTGCCAGAGCTGGCCGGTCTCCGCGAGCCTCTCGAGCACCGCGGCGCCGCTGCGGCCCACGGCTCCGACCGGCGAGCTGGAGGATTGCCCGGCCACTAAACCGCTATCGCTCGCTCCATGTCCGACATGCAGCCGAAGCAGCGGGTCAGGGCATCCTCGAGCCCGGCCAGCCTGAAGACCAGCCGGATCGACTCGTGGGCGCCCACCAGGTACATGTCGGGGCCGCGGTTGTGGGTCGCCTTCAGGCCCTCGATCAGCACCGCCATCGCCGCCGTATCGATCGCTTCGAGGGAGTCCAGGTCGACCACCAGATTCTTGTCGGCCGCGGCGGGCATCGCGTCGAAGAGCGCCTTGCGCAGGGCGCCGGCGTCGCGGTACTCGGCGCGCCCGCTCAGACGCAGCATCGCGGTCGCCGGCCGGGCGTCGGGGTCGAAGTCGATGGACAGCGAAGACATGCCAGGAAGTCTAGCCCTTCGTGAACGCCTTGGCGAATCCGAGCGGCTCGGGCTCACGACCGGCATCGGGTCGGCGGCGAACATTGCAGCTTTCGTGAGACTTCCGAGGGCGTCGCTTTCGATCTCACCCGGCAGTAGACAACCGCGCGCAGAGGCGGACGGATCAGGCGCGCTCTTCGAGCCGCCGGAGGAGATCGAACGCGCTGAGGATTCCGACGATGCGATCGTCCTCGACCACCACCACGTGGTGGTGACGCTCGGTGCGCATGACGCGCGCGGCCTCCCCGACGTCGGTATCCGGCGACAGGGTCTGGACCGGCTCGCTCATCACCCGGGAGATCGGCAGGGTGCCCTCGTAGTCCCGCACCAGATCATCGGCGGTGACGATGCCCAGCAGCGTCCCCGCGGCGCTCACCACCGGAACGGCGCCGATGTGGAGCTGGGAGATCTTCTGCCGCACCTCGCCGATCGTCTCCTCCGGGGTGGCGGTGACCACCGCCGTCACCATGAGGCTACGGATCTCGGAGCTCATGATCAGAGAGCCGGAATGGAGCGATCTTCCCGCTGCTCCTTGAGGAACTGTCCGAGAGCCTCGAGAGCCTGGCAGCCGTAGACGACGGCCGGGCCGCCTCCCATCATCACGACGACGCCGATGGTCTCGACGATCTCCTCCTCGGAGGCTCCCGCTTCGAGGGCGTCCTTGACGTGATAGGCGATGCAGCCGTCGCAGTTGACCGTCATCGCCACGCCCAGAGCGATCAGCTCCTTGGTCTTGCGGTTGAGGGCTCCATCGGCGGTGGCGCTCTTGTGCAGCTGGGTGAAGGCCGTCATCTGCTCCGGCAACCGCTCGGACATCGACGAGATGAGGCCCTGAATTCGGTGGTAGTAGTTCGGGTAGTTCACTTCCATAGACAGTCTCCTTGATCGATTGCGGGCTACGCGGCCTCGAGCCCGGCGGCTACCGCGCGCTCCCCTTCTCTGCGATAGCTGTCGGGCAGGAGGCTCGCGGCGGCGGCGAAGGCCTCCGGCGGGAAACAGCCGAGCCGCTTGAAGAGCGCGGCGACGAAGGCGAGCGCGACGCCCGTTCTGGGGACCTGTGCTCCGAGATCGAGCGTCTCGACCGCCGACCGGGTCTCGACCGGCCCCAGACGCGGCAGGGTGAACACGCGGCCGCGCTCGTCCATGCGCGCGAGCAGCGGCCGCGCCTTGCGCAGGCCCTCCGCCGACAGCAGGCCGATCACGTCGGGGCGCTCGGCGCCGGCGTGATCGATCGGCTCCGGCGCGAGGATCAGCTCGGAGACGCTGTAGCCGGATTTCACCGTCACCGGATAGTCGCTGCGCTCGGCCGCCCACAATCCCGAGAGCACCGCGGCCCGGGCGGCGAGCCGCGCCGCCGAGCCCACCTTGGCACCCGCCGAGCCGCCGAGCGTCACCGAGATCTTGCGGTCCAGGCGCGCCGAGAATCGCGGCTCGAGCGCCTCCAGCTCGTCCCGGCCGCCTGTCGCCAAGCCCGCCGCGCGCTCGCGGTAGGCCGCCGCGTACTCGCCGACCGGCTCATCGCGCAGCACCCCGGTGGCGAAGTCGAGCTCGCCCAGGGTCGCCTCCAGCGACTTCTTCGACCAGCGGTTGGCGGGCAGGAAGTACGCCGTGCACAGCTCCCAGACGTCGAGCAGCGCGAAGCCGGGCCGGCGAATCGCTTCGGCGATGCGATCCGCCAGATCGCCGTCGAAGCTCGTCGCGCGGCAGACGTAGGCGGCGCCGTTGGCGGCCACGGTGCCGCAGATGTCGAGCGGCCGCTCGAGGTTGCCGAGCGGCGTCGTCGAGGTGAGCGCACCGAGCGGCGTCGTTGTCGAGTGCTGGCCGCCGGTCATGCCGAAGTTGAAGTTGTTGAAGACCAGAACGGTGATACCGATGTTGCGACGGGCGGCGTTGATCAGATGGTGCCCGCCGATCCCGGTGCCGCCGTCGCCCATCAGCACGACCACCGTCAGCTCGGGCCGCGCGAGCTTGATGCCCGTGGCGTAGGTGACGCTGCGGCCATGCAGGCCGTGGAAGGCGCTGGTCGCGAAGTACTGATCCGAAAGCCCCGAGCAGCCGATGTCGCTCACCAGGACGACCCGCCGCGGGTCGAGCTCCAGCCGCACCAGCGCCTCGTTCAGCCGATCCAGGATCGGCCCGTGGCCGCAGCCGGGACAGAACGGGTAGGGCGTCTCGTTCCGGAAGGTGCCGAGCGGGGTGATGGTGGTGGAGCTCACGCCGCCTCCAGGAACTGGTCGGGGCCGATCAGGCCGCCGTCCACACGGTTCAACCCGATCACCTCCTGATGCCGGGCGAGGCGCTCGACCTCCAGGCGGTACTGGCCGAGATTGAGCTCCGCGACCACCACCCGGCGCGCGCCGCCGAGGGCGTGACGGAGAGTCGACTCCGGTACCGGCCACAGGGTCTGAAGCGTCAGCGCCGAGATCTTCCGACCCGCCGCCCGCGCCGCGCGCACCGCCTCGCGCATCGCGCCGGCGGTCACCCCGTAGCTGATCCAGAGCGTCTCCGCACCGGGCTCGAGGTCGACCGTGGCCAGCTCGAGGGCGGTACGGTGCGCCTCGATCTTGGCCTCCAGGTGTCGATTCAGGCGCTCGACCGTCTCGGCGTCCTTGGTGATGAAGGCGCGCTCGTCGTGGGTGGAGCCGGTGAAGCGCAGGCCGGGAACGTCACCGTAGCAAGCCATCGGCGGCACCTCGGCCGCCGGCTCGTAGCGATAGGGCTCGCCGGCCGGGGCCGGCTCTCGGATCGGCGCGCCGTGCGCCGCCGCCGCGTCGGGCTCGGCGCATTCTCCGGCATCGATCGTGTTGTTGGTGGTGTTGAGCTCCTTGTCGGTCAGCAGGAAGACCGGCACGCGGAAGCGCTCGGCGAGGTCGAACGCCCGGCGGGTCAGCGCGTAGCACTCGCCGATCGACGACGGCGCCAGCGCGATGATCGGATAGCCGCCCGAGGTGCCCCAGCGCACGAACTGGACGTCGCCCTGGCCCACCGTGGTCGCGCCGCCGGTGGCCGGACCGAGCCGCTGGACGTCGACGATGACCAGCGGCACCTCGCCCATGATCGCCAGCCCGATGTTCTCGCTGTAGAGGCTGATCCCGGGGCCGCTGGTCGCGGTCATCGCCCGGGCACCCGACATGGCGGCGCCGATGCACATGCCGATCGCGGCGATCTCGTCCTCGGCCTGGATGCCCACGCCGCCCGCTCTGGGCAGCTCGTGGAGGAGCTGCATCAGGATCGGCGAGGCCGGGGTGATCGGATAGCCGGCGAAGAAGTCGCAGCCCGACGCCAGGGCGCCGCGCACGATCGCGGTCGATCCGTTCGTGAAGTGGCGCATGCCTCCTGCCCTTGCAGGCACCGAGGGCCTCCGCCCCGAGTATGGGCGGTCCGGAGACGGCACGCCCCGTCTCGAGGGGTGGGCGCCACTCGCCTCCGGCTACCGGCCGCGCGGGCGCATGTAGCGAACGAGCGCCACGAGCAGCAGCAGGAAGCAGATCAGCAGCAGGTACTCGAGACCCTTGGTCTCGAAGATGTTCACGTAGCGGAAGGACTCCAGCATGCTGTGCCTCTCAAATCTCGGAAACCGCCTTCGGTACCGGACCCATCACCGCCATTCGGTTCACCACCCAGCGGAAGACCCAGATCTCGGCGAAGATGACCATCAGCGTCACGACCACCTCCTGCCAGGACGGCACGTAGCGCACCGTTGCCTGCCAGTTGAAGGCGATGACCGAAGTATTCATGCGGTTGAGGACGATGCCGATCAGCGTCAGGACCGCCGCGAGCCGGACAATGCCCACGCTCCGGTTGCGCACGCCGTAGGCGAACAGGAAGCACGGTACGAGCACCAGACCGATCACCTCCAACAGGTACCAGGCACCCCAACCGCCGGCGATCAGGGACCACTGTTTCTCGTGAATGAAGATGAGCGCCTTGAAGAAGTAGTAGACGAAGAGCGAGATGGCGGCGCCCTTGCCGAGACCCAGGATGATCTCCTCGAATTCCCTGTGCCCGAGCCCGACCCGCTCCTTGAAAACGCGGTGGCTGATCGTCCCCTCGATGATGACCATCGACAGCCCGGCGAAGATGCTCGACACCAGGAAGAGGAGGGGGATGAACTCCGAGTACCAGAGGGGATGGATCTTCGACTTGGCCAGCAAGAAGAGCGCGCCGAGTCCGGACTGATGGAGCGTCGACAGGGTCACGCCGAAGATGACCGCGCCCACCGTCAGCGCGCGCAGGATGCGGCGGAGTCGCTCCAGGCCCATCCACTCCGCCACGACCGGCGAGAACTCGATGAACTCGGCGATCATGTAGAGCATGAAGTGCCAGGCGACGAGAAACAGCACCGAGTTGTAGCCGAACGAGTTACCGATGATCGGATTGACGATGTTCCAAGGTCGGCCGAGATCGAACACCAGAGCACCGGCGTAGAAGACGTAGGCGAGCAGGCCGTTGAGCACCGTAGCTCGAACGATCGGGCGGTACTTCTCCACCTGGAGCACGTAGACGGCGAAGGTGACCAGGTAGGCGCCGCCGGCCAGGGCGACGCCGGTCACCACGTCGAAGCCGATCCACAGGCCCCAGGGGAAGTCCTGCGAGAGGTTGGTGACCGAGCCCAGACCCTTGACGAACCGGACCGC
>JAHEKO010000014.1:0-10844 GCA_024638355.1 Acidobacteriota bacterium | reverse complement strand
ACCATGCAGAATCTGCAGCCCATGCACTTCGAAGATCGCCAGACGACGGGCCCTTCCCGCGTCTTGTACATGGCGTTGGTGAGACAGGCGGCGGCGCAGGCCGGCTGCCAGCAGTGCATGCACTGCCGCTTCACGTACACCGGCCCACCCTCGGTCTCGTAGCGATTGACCACGGTCCACTGCCGGTCGCTGGTGGTCCGCTCCGCCTCCAGGGCCCCATCGGTTTCGACCTCGGGGACGAACATGCCGTGCTCCTTCGAGCACGCCACCTCGCACGCCCGGCAGCCGATGCAGCGCGTGGTGTCCACCAGCACGCCGACGAACTCCGCCTCGGCTTCCCGGGCTCGGGCCGGCCGGGCGACGCCCGCGATCCCGGCGCCCGCGGCGCCGGCCGTCTTCAGGAACGACCTGCGGTCGAGTCCATTCGGATCATTCCTCATTGGCTTCCTCATGGCAGATCGCGCAGGCAGCGCTGGCCTCGGCACCGGCGCCCACCTCGTGGCACTGCCAGCAGCTGCGATGAATCGCCACCTTCGCGCTCAGGGTCAAGTCGGCAACGTCGCCGCCCGCGGGGTGACAGTCGGCGCAGCTCCGCGGCCCGGCGAGTGCCTCGCCGGCGTGATGACAACTCCGGCACTCGATCCAGAAATCGGTCAGGTACTCGGGGTGGGGCATCTCGAGCGGCGTGGCCAGCGTCTCGTGGTGGCAGTCCCGGCACTCGAAGCCCAGGTCCTCGACGTGGAAGAGATGCGGGAAGACCACCCTGCCGACGGCCGCCGGAGACTCGATCTCGGCAGGGATCACGTCGCCGAGCAGGGCGCCGCCGAGCAGCAGCGACAGAGCGCAGAGGACGCCGGCGAAGCTCCCGGCAGCCCGCCGCCGGCGACACGCCGCCGCGCACCCGCCTCGACAGTGAAGCCTCGCCGAGCGGGAGGTCCGCTCGTCGTCACGCCCGGGCATCGGCATTCTGTTCCTCCCGGCCGTTCAGGAATGTGTGCTCGAATGCGTCCCAGCGCAGATCCTGCTCCAGCGACTCCGGAGCCTCCTGGGGCGCCTCGCCTTCCTCGTGCGCGGCGCGCAGCCTCGCCAGGGCGACGTTGAAGCTCTCGAGCTCGCCCTCGTACCAGGAGAGCGCCTCCCTACCCGGCATCCACAAGCGCATCTGGGCGATATCCCCTTCGGCCTCCACGCAACAGATCCAGCCCAGGCGGTAGGGCTGGCGCTGGAGCAGCCCGGGGCTATCCGTGAGGCGCTGGTTGACCCGGCTGACCACTCCATCCACCGGCGAGGTGAAGATCAGCGTGCGGCCTCCGCTCCGAAGGCTGAAGAGGGGCCGGCCCATTTCGGCCTTGTGTGCGGGCTCGGGCAGGTCGACGCCGTCGATCTGCTTGAGCAGCTTGACGCACAGGTCGTCGACTCCGATCCTCAGGCCCCCGGTGGTCTCGAGGGTCAGCCAGCTGTGCTCGGGCGTGACGAACACGCCGCTCGCCACGTCGACGACGTTGGGCTCCTCGGATCTATGACTCCGCGCGGTCAGCAGGTGGAGCTTCGCCGGGACCTCCTCCGCGAGCTGCGCACTGCGCCGAATCACGAGGCGATTGACGAACGCCACGAGCTCGTCTTCCGTAAAGGGCTTCTCGACGTAGTCCATCGCGCCGTACTTCATGGCGGCGACCGCCGATTCGATCGTGCCGTAGCCGGTGATGATCACGACCGAGATATCCGGGCGCAGATGCTTGACCGCCTTCGTCACCTCCAGGCCGTCGTAGTCGGGCATCTTGAGGTCGGTAAAAACGAAGTCGTAGTCGTGGCGCTGGACGAGGCCGACCGCCTCGGGTCCGCTCTCCACCGTGTCGATCGAGTAGCCGGCCAGCACCAGGATCTTGCGGAAGCTGTCGAGAACGATCGCTTCATCGTCCACCGCCAGAATGCGAGCCTTCGGGCTCTCGACCTCCACCCGCTTCAGGCTGTCCGCCTGATCCGTAGACTCGAGCCGCAGCCCGATGTCCAACGCTTCCTGTCGCTCCCGCAGGAGCCGCTTCTCTTCGAGCCGCTTCATCACCAGCCGAGTCACGACGTCGACGACGATGAATACGGCGACTGTCAGGATCACGATCACCGGGACCATCTGTTCACCTCCCGCTTCTCCGTCCGCCGCAGCGATCAAAAAGCCGACTCTGAGCGATCAGCGGACGGTCAGTTCATTCCGCTCCTCCTGCCAGTTCCAGGGTGCGACCCTCGCAAGCCAGCCGCTGCCCAGCGGATCCGTCACGACCGGCTCGCAACCGCTATCGAGGCTCGGGTTGCTTTCTACGACGCGGCCGCTCAACGGCGCCCAGATCCGACAGCTCCCCGAGGCCGGGCTCTCGAGCGCCGCGAAGGCCACCCCCTGCACGGTCTCGTCTCCGAGACCCGGGAGGCGTGCTCGCAGCGGTCCTGCGAGCGACTCGACGACGGCTCTGGTGACCCCCACGGTCGCCATGCCGTCATCGCCGAGCCGCGCCCAGGAGTGAGAGCCGAGACTGCGCACTTCGCCTGACTCGCGCTCGACCTCCACCGCCTCGGCGACTGTCCGACCGCCCCGATCCCGATAGCGGAGGACCCGGCGCACGACCGACAGCAGCTCGTCGTCGTCGAACGGCTTGGGTAGAAAGTCGAAGCCCCCCGCCTTGAACGCCGCGACGATCTTGCCGGCCGTGGCGTAGCCGGTCGTCACGATCACCGGCAGATCCGGATGCTGCGCCGTCATGTCCTCGAGCAGCTCCATGCCGGCGACCCCCGGGATCATCAGGTCGAGCAGTACCGCGCGGTACTCGTGCTGCCGCAGGCTCTCGCGGGCGCCCTCGCCGTCGCCGGCCGCGACGAGGGTGAGACCCTCGGGCTCGAGCACCTTGCGGGCCGCCAGCACCACGACCGGCTCGTCCTCGACGAACAGGATGTCCAAGGCGCTCACCGCGTCTGCTCTCCCTTGAGGAAAGGCGCCGGTTCGCGATCGCGCGGCAGCCGGACCGAGAATTTCGTGCCCCGATCCGGCGTGCTCTCGACCGAGATCGTTCCGCCGTGCTTCTCGACGATGGCCCAGGCTACGGCGAGACCGAGGCCCGTGCCTCGCTTCACCTTGGTGGTGAAGAAGGGATCGAAGACCTGGCCCAGATTCTCCGGCTCGATCCCCTTGCCGGTGTCGACGACGTCGATCTCCACATGCTCGCGGTCGCCCTCGCGATCGAGCCGCGTCTCGACGGTGATCGAGCCGCCCGCCTCTCCGATCGCGTCCGCCGAGTTCATCAACAGGTTGATGAGCACCTGCAGGATCTGGTTCTCGTTCGCCCAGAAGACGATGTCCTCCTCGGCGCTCGGACTGGAGACCAGGATGTTGTCGAAGCTCAGCTGATTGCGGACGATCTTCACCGCTCGCTCGATGACGGCGTTCGCGCTCACCTCGCCGTCGACGCTCGGCACCCGGCGGGCGAAATCGAGCAGCCCCTTGACGATGTCGCGACATCGCTTGGTCTCTCGGACAATCGTCTCCAGGTCCTCCCGCGTCTCGCTCCCCTCCGCGGATCGCTTCAGCAGGAAGCTGGAGTAGGTCAGGACTCCGGTCAGGGGGTTGTTGATCTCGTGGGCGATGCCGGCGGCCAGGCGCCCCAGCGAAGCGAGGCGGTCAGACTGCTGGATCTGGCGTTGCGCCTCGGACAGGCGCTCGGTCATGTCGTTGAAGCTCCGCGCCAGCTGTCCGATCTCGTCCTCGCCGCGCACCTCGAGCTTGTACGACAGATCCCCTGCCGCGACGGCGTTCGTGGCCTTGACCAGCTCGCTCACCGGTCGGCCGATCAGCCTCTGGACGAACAGCCAGATCGTGACCCCGGTCAGGAAGATGGCGGTCACCAGCAAGAGGAGGATCTTTCTTCCGCTCGCGAGAATCTGGTCGTCGACCTCGGCCAGCGACATCGTCACGTCGAGGACACCGAGCACTTTCTGGGTCGGTGCGTGGGCGTGGCAATCCGCTTCCCAGCAGCTCGGCTCGTTGTAGATCGGGTTGATGATGCCGAGGTTGCGAACGCCGTTGGTCTCGAAGATTCTGGTCCGGTCGGGAATCGACAAGCGCTCGAGCGGCAGATCTTCGGCGTGGCACACGTAGCAGGCCTCCGCCTGCTTGTCGACCATGGTTCCGACCGACTCGGAGTCGCGCGAGTAGATGATGGCCCCCTCCTTGTTGAGGATCCGGACCTTCTCGATGCCGTCTTGATTACCGACCGTATCGATGATGCGGTGCAGGTCCTCGCGCCGATTCAGCAGCATGTCGTATCTGGTGCTGCTCTTGATCGTCTCGCTGAGCTGAACCGCGCTGTGCTCGACACGCGAGATCAGCTCGCGGTGATGGGAGCCGACGATCAGGTACGAGAAGACGCCGATCAGGATGATCGCGACGATTGCGACCGCCAGAATCAACTTCGACGTGATCCGGTCGAACATGCCAGCCTCTGCGTTGAGACGGCTTGGCTCCCCTGGGGCGCATACGCGAGCCGAGGGAGAGCTCCGCGCATCCATCATCCCATTGCCCGGCGATCCCCGGCCCACCCGCGGGCACGGAGCCCGAACTACTCCAACGGGCGTGCATCGCCCGCCGACGCCCCGCCCTTCGCCGTGCGCGTGGGAGGCGGTGCCTACCGGCTACCAGCCGCCGGTACCCGGCTCGCCCTTCATCGGGCCGACGATCTCGGGCGTCACCCAGCCGCCGTAGAAGCCGCCCGGCTGCGGGTCGACGCGCCGGCCGCCCAGCCGGCAGCTGACCTTGGAGGGATAGAAGCCGAGATGGTCGCGAAGCGCCTCGAAGCCGGACCAGGGGTCGGTGTAG
This sequence comes from Acidobacteriota bacterium, assembly GCA_024638355.1. Classification (GTDB taxonomy): domain Bacteria; phylum Acidobacteriota; class Thermoanaerobaculia; order Multivoradales; family JAHEKO01; genus JAHEKO01. The sequence continues at coordinate 5,989 of JAHEKO010000014.1, read as the reverse complement.
CTCCACGCCGCCCGGCGGATCCGACGCTCGCCGGTTTCGACCGCCCAGTGGATCCAGGGCCCCTTCCACTCGCACACCGTGCCGCCGCCCTCGCGCCGCATCAGGTCCATGCGGACGTCTTCGAACGGCAGGTAGACCGCGGGCGCGCTGGCCGTCTCCAGGACCCGCACGGCTCGCTCGGTCTCCGCCAGCACGAGGGAGTCGACCTCGATCCGGACCGGCTGCGCGACCGGCTCGACCGCCGGCGGCCGCGGGTAGTCCCACACCGACTCCTGTCCGGGGCGTGGCTCGACGGCGAACGGGGGCCGTTCCTGACCCCGCCACCTCCAGCTTGCACGTGCCGCCTCGATCCAGTCGCTCGTCATCGATCTACCTCGTGGATAGATTCGCCGACGCGACGCCCGCGTATGCGCGGTCTCGCCCTAGGCCGTTCGGCGCACCTGGGTGAAGAGCGCCCAGGCCGTGTGCTCGTTGCGCACGCCGCCGTGGCCATCGATGAACTCGTCGCCCTTGAGGCCGACGACCTCGGTCTCCGACCCGAAGTCCGGGTAGGCCTGCCCGTTGCCCGGCATCACGAGCTCCTTGCCCTCCGGATCGGGGGTGCCGACCGGACCGAAGCCTCCCAGCGCTCCGTACAGCTTCGGCGCGGGCGTGAGCGCCCGCGTCTCCCCCAGATCGCCTTTGCGCCGGACGGCCAGATGAAAGAACTTGGTGAGCGGCGCGTCGTGGCGGCTGAAGGTCGAGAGGATCGGCTGCCGAACCACCGACAGCACCTTGCGATACCCGCCCGGAAAGCCCCTGCCGGCCACGTCCGCGGCGAAGGCCCAGCCGTTGATCGCCGGCTGGAGCAGCAGCGCCGACTCGACCTTGCCGTCGCTCCCCGCGGGCAGCGCCTTGGCCGCCGAAAGCACGATCTTGGCGCCGAAGGAGTGTCCGATCAGATGGGCACGGGCGCCGTCGGCGGCGCGGATGAGGTCGGCGAGGAGCGGACCGACGCCCGCGGCGCCGACCTTCCCGGCACGGTCCTTCATCTTCCAGACGGTGAAGGCGCGGACCACGTTGCGCGGATCGAGCTTGTCGAGCCCGCGCGTGCGGACCTGCTCTCCCTCCGGCAGCTCGGCGTCCAGGGCGGTTCCCACCTCGCGCCACATCCCCACCAGCTCTTCGCTGGATGGCGGTTCCGACTCGTCGTCGGGATCCTCGGCCCGGTAGAGAGGTTGGAGGATCTGCGCCAGCTCCATCGCTTCCGCGTCGTTCAACTCGTCGCCGCCGGCCAGCTCGTAGAACCGCTCGACGCTCTCCTCCGGCAGATCGGCTGCGATCTCGTCGAGCTCGTCCACGGTCTCGTCGACCTCGTCGGCCGGGTCGAGCTCGGGCGACAGGGCCCGCATCCTGGGCGGCCGCTCCCAGGGGAGCAGCAGGCTGATGCTCGGCCAGATGACGCCGACCAGCAGGGGCCGATAGTCGGGCAGCGGATCGCTCGCCTCCCGGATCTTGCCGAACAGCTCGAAGAACTCTCGATAGCTCTTCAAGGCCCGCTTGAAGGTGTTGTTCCAGCCGTGCGAGAAGAGGAACACGTGCGTGAAATCGCCCTTCTTCGCCGCCTTGATCAGGTGCTTGCGCGTTTTCGGCGCCTTGCAGCGGCCCCGCTTGTCGAACGGAATCAGATAGACGGGCGCGGTCTTTCCGTCGCCCAGGTCGAGGGTCTCGAAAGGCCCAGCCGGCAGTGGTTTCGCCACGGTCGAACTCCTTTCACCGCGTTCGCGGAGGATTCCCGGACTGCTGTAGATGAACTGAAGGCATTCTGCGGGGGCGACGGATCGAAGTCAAGGCAAGCACGAAGCAACCCTGCGCCTCGCCCCTCCGTACTCATATGCACGATCCGAGCTCGCGCTTTTCGGTCCGGTCGAGAGGGCCGATCGGGCTGGATTCGACTATTCTGAGAGGCCGCCGATGAACCTCACCGCCAGCTCGCTCCGCAACCCCGCCGCCGTCCTGGTCGCCGTAGCCGTGGTCGGCGTCTTCGGCCTCTTCAGCCTGGCCAAGCTCCCGGTACAGCTCTTTCCGGACATCGAGCGGCCGCAGATCTCGATCTGGACCGGCTGGCGCTCGGCCTCGCCGCAGGAGGTCGAGTCCGAGATTCTCGAGCCGCAGGAGGAGGTGCTCCAGGGGCTCCCCGGCCTCAAGGAGCTGAACACCAACGCCAACTCGGGCGGTAGCTTCATCAACCTCACCTTCGGGCTCGAGACCGACATGGAGCAGACGCTGATCGACGTGATCAGCCGCATGAACCGCCTGCCGCCTCTGCCGCGTGACGCCACGCCGCCGGTGATCAACATGGGCGGCGGCTTCGGCGGCGGGTCGAACGAGGCGCTCTCCTGGTTCTTCATCCAGCTCCTGCCCGGCAACGAGCGGACGATCGACTCCTACCAGCCGCTGGTCGAGGACGTGGTCTCGCGCCGCATCGAGACCATTCCCGGAGTCGCCGGCGTCGACGTGATGGCCTGGGAGGAGCAGGAGCTGGTCATCCGCTTCGACCCCTACCGAGCCGCCGAGCTGGGGGTTCAGATTCCGGCCGTGGCGGCTCGCGCCGGCAGCGCCAACGACGTCTCGGGCGGCGCGGTGGATGTCGGCCGCCGGCGCTACTCCCTGCGCTTCGCCGGCCGCTATCAGCCCGACCAGCTCGCCGGCATGGTGCTCGAGTGGCGCGAGGGAAGCCCCGTGACGTTGGGAGACGTCGCCCAGATCTCGGTCGAGCGCGCCGAGCAGGGCGGCTTCTCGGTCCAGAACAACAATCCCGCGATGGCCATCCGCGTCGATCGCGAGTCGGGCGCCAACGTTCTCGAGACGCTCAACGCGGTCAAGGCGGAGGTGGCGCGGCTACGCGACGGGGTCCTGGCCGAGAACGGCCTCACCATCGCCCAGAGCTTCGACGCCTCGGTCTTCATCTACCGAGCGATCAACCTGGTCACCAGCAACCTCTTCCTCGGCATCCTGCTGGCGACCGGAGTCCTCTGGTGGTTCCTGCGCCAGGGGCGGGCGACGCTCCTGGTCGCGACCGCGATTCCGATCTCGGTGCTGGCGACCTTCGTCGTGCTCAACGTCGGCGGCAGGTCGCTCAACGTGATCTCGCTCGCCGGACTCGCCTTCGCCGTCGGCATGGTGCTGGACGCGGCTATCATCGTGCTCGAGAACGTCGTGCGCTTGCGCGAGTCGGGCCGCTCGCCGCAAGAGGGCTCCCTCGAGGGCGCCAATCAGGTCTGGGGCGCGCTCGTCGCCTCGACCGCCACCACGGTGGCGATCTTCCTGCCGGTGATCTACCTGAAGGACGTCGAGGGCCAGCTCTTCGCCGACCTGGCGCTGACCATCGCCATCGCGGTCACGATCTCCCTGATCGTCGCGGTCACGGTCCTCCCCACCGCGGCACGCAAGTATCTGTCGAGCGCCCGGCTCACCGACGTCCACGCCGAGTTCTGGGACCGCATCGCCGATCGGATCACCGAGATCACCGACCGTCCGCGCCGACGCCTGGCCCTGATCGCCGGTCTGATGGCGATTCCGCTCGCGCTGACCTGGGTGATGATGCCGCGGCTCGACTACCTGCCGCCGGTGAAGCGCGACGCGGTAGACGCCTTCTTCAGCTTTCCCCCGGGCTCCAACGTCGAGACCATCGAGCGCGAGATCATCGAGCCGGTGGTCGAGCGCCTGCGGCCCTACATGGACGGCGAGAAGGAGCCGGCGCTCAAGAACTACTACGCCATCGTCTGGCCCGGAGGCGGCACCCTCGGCGTGCGCGCCAAAGACCAATCGCGGGTCGACGAGCTCGAGGCGATCGTGCGTCAGGAAGTCGTCGCCGGCTTCCCCGACACCCGCGCCGTGGTCTACCGAGGCGGACTCTTCGGCGGCTTCTCGAGCAGCCGCGAGATCGTCATGCACCTGCAGGGCTCCGACGTCGAGGCGCTGATGGAAGCGGGGGCCGCCGCCATTCCGGCCATCAGCGAGGCGGTGCCGGGCGCCCAGACCCAGGTCTTTCCCGGCACCGAGCTCGCCGAGCCCGAGCTGCGGCTGATCCCCGACGACCGGCGGATCGCCGAGGTCGGCTGGACCCGCAGCCAGGTCGGCAGCGTGGTGCGCGCGATCGGCGACGGCCTCTGGCTGGGCGAGCACTTCGACGGCGAGAAGCGGATGAACATCATCCTGCGCGCCGAGGAGTGGAGCGACCCCGAGGAGCTCGCCGGGCTGCCGCTGGCTACGCCCGCCGGCCCGCTCACCCCGCTCGGCGAGCTGGTCCGGATCGAGCGTACCGTCGGGCCGTCGAGCATTCACCGGATCGACCGCAAGCGAACGGTGACATTGACCGTCTCGCCGCCCGACGGCCTGTCGCTCGAGGAGGCGGTGGCGACGCTCAAAGCCGATGTCGAGCCTCGACTCCTCGCGCTCCTGCCTGAAGACGGCGCCGTTCAGTACGGCGGCAGCGCCGACAACCTGGCCAACGCCATCCGCAACATGTCGCAGAACTTCGGCATCGCCCTGATCGTGCTCTTCCTTCTGATGAGCGCGCTGTTCAGCTCGATGAAAGACAGCCTGCTGGTGGTATTGGCGTTGCCGCTCGCCACCGTGGGCGGCGTGGTGGCGCTCAGGCTGTTGAACCTGATCAGCTTCCAGCCGCTCGATCTGCTCACGATGATCGGCTTCATCATCCTGCTCGGGCTGGTGGTCAACAACGCGATTCTCCTGGTCCACCAGACCCGCCAGGCCGAGCGCGACGGCATGGAGCGGCGCGAGGCCGTTCGCCAGGCGCTGCGCGTCCGCATGCGGCCGATCTTCATGAGCACGCTGACCTCGATCTTCGGCATGCTGCCGCTCCTGCTCAATCCCGGCACCGGCAGCGTCATCTACCGCGGCCTCGCGGCGGTGATCGTCGGCGGCATGTCGGTCAGCACCCTCTTTACGCTGGTCCTCCTGCCGAGCCTCCTGCGAATCGGCGAGGGGGCCAGAAAGCGGCCGGCTCTGCGCGCCGCCGAAGAGCTCAGGGAGGCGTCGTGAGGCACTCACGGGCGTCGCTCGCCGCCGTCTCGTTCCTCGTCGCCGGCGCCCTCGGCGCGCAGCCCGGATCCCAGGGCCCGCCGCCGGCTCCGGTCGAGGTGGTCGCCGCCGAGCGCACCGAGATGCGCTCTCTCACCTGGGTGCCGGGTACGGTCGTGAGCCGCAACGACGCGCGGATCGCCGCCGAGGCTGCCGGGCGGCTCGATTGGGTCGTCGAGGTCGGCGACGTCGTCGAGAAGGGCGCGCCGCTGGCGCGGATCGACGACGCCGCCCTCCGTCTCCAGCTGCGCACCAACGAGGCCCAGATCAAGCGTCTCGAGGCCGAGCTCCGGTTCGTCGATCAGCAGCTCGAGCGGCGCCGCCGGCTCGCCGAGCAGCAGATCATCTCCGCCAACGACCTCGAGGAGACCGTCTCCCGCCGCGAGACGGCCGTTCAGAATCTCGAGTCGGCCCGCGTCACTCGCGAGCAGACCGAGTTCTGGATCTCCCGCTGCACGGTACGGGCGCCGTTCACCGGCAAGGTCGTCGAGCGCCTCCAGCAGCCCGGCGGCCACACCTCCGCCGGCGAGGAGGTGGTGCGCCTGGTGAACGTCGACCAGGTCGAGGTGAGCGCCCGGGCGCCGCTGTCGGTCGAGCCGTTCCTGACCGAAGGCCTCACCGTCGAGATCGAAGGCCGGGGTCGAGTGGGCTCCGGCTCGATCAAGCGCATCGTGCGCGTCGGCGACGAGCGCTCGCGGCTGTTCGAGGTGCGGGTGCGGCTCGAAGGCGATCCCTGGGTCGTCGGCAGCGCCGTCAAGGTCGCCCTGCCGTCGAGCGACCCGAAGGAGGTCGTCGCGGTGCCGAGGGACGCGCTGATCTTGCGCAGCGACGCGATCTACGTCTTCCGGGTGGGTGAAGACGGCACCGCCGAGCGCCTGTCGGTGGAGACGGGCATCGGCGACCG
>JAHEKO010000329.1 GCA_024638355.1 Acidobacteriota bacterium | reverse complement strand
CGAGAAAGGCGGACTGCCGGAGCGTCTTGGTGGCGATCTGGAACGTTGTGATCAGAAAGAAGATCGAGAACAGCGTCGTCGCCAGCCCGGCCTCGCCGCCGCGCAGATCGACGCCGAGACGACGAAGCGAGCGCTGCCAGAGCGGCGGGCCCGAGGTGGTCACCGGCCCGCCCGCCTCGTCGGGGCCGGCCGGAAGCCGTCAGTCCGCTTCACGGCGCAGCATCACCAGGGTCCGGTCGTCGGCGTACGGTACGCCGCGCACGAACTCGCCGAGCGCCTTCTCGATGCCCGCACTGAGCTCGGCGAGGCTCTCGTGGCGCAGGGCGAGGCAGGCCTCGAGCAGACGGTCGGTCCCGAATTCCTCTTCTTCCGGGTTCTCGGCCTCGGTGATGCCGTCGGTGTACATGATCAGGGAGTCGCCCTTTTCGAGCCGTGTCTCCTTGCTGCCGTAGGTCGCCTCCGGCATCAGCCCGATCGGCATGCCGGTCGGGCCGAGCAGCTCCGACTCGCCGTTCGACCGCACCAGCAGAGCCGGGTTGTGGCCGGCGTTGGTGTAGTGCAGCACCCCGCTCTCGTGGTCGAGGGTGACCAGGAAGGCGGTCGCGTATTTGGCGGGCAGGGTGCGGGCGTAGAGCCTGCGCCCCACCAGCCCGCAAACCCGATCGGTCGGGTGACCGACCTCGATCGGCCCGGCCGCCAGCGCCTCGAGCGAGGCGGTGAGGAACGCGGCGGCGATGCCCTTGCCGGAGACGTCGGCCACCAGAAAGAAGCTCTCGCGTGCCTCGTTGCGTTGGAAGACCTCGTAGAGGTCGCCGGATACGCCGCGCGAGGGCATGTTGCCGCCCTGAACCGAGTAGCCCGGAATCGGCGGCAGCTCGGCCGGCAGCAGCGCGACCTGGATCTGCCGTGCCAGCTTGAGCTCTTCCTCGAGGCGCCGCCGCTCGGCGGCTTCGGCCGCCAGCGAGATGTTGCGCAGGTGCATCGCGGCGACCGCCGCCATCGACACCAGCAGCTCCATGTCCGACTCGTCGAAGCGGCGCAGGTGCGCCCGTGAGCTGAGCGCGATCATGCCCAGCGTTCCCTCCGGATCGAGCAGCGGCGCCGCGACCAGACTCTGGATTCCGGAGCTCAGGATGCTGCGCGCGCCGGCGAAACGCTCGTCGGTCTCGACGTCGAGCACCAGGGCGGCCATGCCCTTCTCGGCGACCTCGCGGATCAGCGTGGTGGAAAAGGCGTAGTTCGGTTCCTGGCCGGGCGCGGTGCGGTAGGCGGCGCGGTAGAACTCGTCGTCGCGGCGCAGGTAGATGACGCCCTCCTCCGGCCGTAAGTGCTCGAAGGCGCGGGCCAGGATCAGGTCGAGCAGCTCCTGCATCTCGATCGAGCCGCTCAGCTTCTGGTGGATGTCGTTGAGCATCGACAGCCGATCGGCCAGGCGGCGCAAGGCGTCGGGCGCATCGGTCTCGCTCGCCGACTCGGCCTGGCTGTCGATCAACTCCGCGGCGCGGCGAAAGACCGTGTGCTGCCCGAGATCGCTGCCGCTCGAGTCGCTCGCCGGTGGTGCCGCGGAGGCCACGCGGATCGACACCACGCTGCCGCACAGCTGCAGGTCGTCGCCCGCCTTGACCCGGGTCGCGCTCTCGATCGGGCGACCGTTGAGCAGGGTGCCGTTGCGCGAGCCGAGATCCTCGGCCATCCAGTCGTCGCCCTGCTTGAACAGCCGCGCGTGCTGCCGCGAGAGGAAGCGGTCGGCGATCATCAGGTCGGACTCGGAGGAGCGCCCGATCACCAGGCTGTCACCCTCCAGCATCCGGTCGAAGGGGTCTCCGTGCGCCGGTACGACGTGAAGGCGATACATGGAACGCCGCTACTTTAGCAGCCGCATGCGGTCGGGTGGCGTACGCGGAGTTATATTCGGCGGCAGTGGCGCGCGTCGGAATCGTCGACCTGGGTTCCAACACGGCTCGCCTGGTGGTCTTCGATTTCGAGCCCGGGCGATGGTTCGTCCTGGCCGACGAGATCCGCGAGCGGGTGCGGCTCGGTCAGGGCCTCGGCACCGACGGCCAGGTCCCGCCCGAAGCGCTAGGGCGGGCCCTGGCGGCGCTCGACCTCTTCTCCGACTACGCGGCCACGACCGGACTCGAGGAGATGAAGATCATCGCCACCAGTGCGGTGCGCGACGCGAAGAACCGCGGCGAACTGCTCGAGCGCATCGGCGCACTGGGCCTCGAGGTCGACAGCGTCAGCGGTGAGGAAGAGGCGCGCCTGGGGGTGATCGCGGTCGCCAACGGCTTCGATCTCGACGAGGCCTGGGTGATCGACCTCGGTGGCGGCAGCGCTCAGGTCTCGCGCATGAGCCGCCGCCTCTATCGGCACGGCCGCGCCCTGCCGCTCGGCGCCTTGCGGTTGACCGACGCCTACCTGGCTTCCGACCCGCCCCGCCGCAAGGAGGTCAAGAAGCTGGAGAAGTTCGCCCGCGCCCAGCTCGAGAGCCCGATCGAGCGCATGGCCGAGGACGAGGCGCCCCTGGTGGCGATGGGCGGCACCATTCGCAACCTGGCGCGTGCCGCCCAGAAGCGGAGGCGCTATCCGCTCGACCTCATGCACAACTACTTTCTGAGCCGCGACGACCTGGAGAGGGTGACCACGACCCTGCTCGAGCGATCGGCGCGCAAGCGCGGGGCGGTGAGCGGTATCAGCGGCGACCGGGCCGACATCATTCTGGCGGGTGCTCTGGTCTTCCGGCTGCTGCTGCGGGCGAGCGGCCGCGAGGGGCTCTGGATATCGGGCAACGGGGTTCGCGAAGGCGCCTTCTTCAAGCACTTTCTCCCCGCACCGCACCTGCTGCCCGGTGTGCGCAGGTTCAGCGTCGAGAACCTCGCCCATCAGTTCGGTCAGCACGGTCCCCACCTCGAACGCGTCCGCCGGCTGGCCCGCCGCGTTTTCGAGGAGCTCGAGTCGCTGCACGGCTACGGCTCGGTCGAGGCCGAGTTGCTCGACGCGGCGGCGACGGTGCACGACATCGGCATGGACATCGGCTACCACCTGCATCACAAGCACGGCTCGTATCTGGTGCTGACGGCGCGCCTGAATGGGTTCGACCACCGCGAGCAGGCCCTTCTGGCGCGACTCGTGCGCTACCACCGCAAGGGCCAGCCCAAGCTCGGCGCGATCGCCGAGCTGACCCGGGAGGGGGATGGGGAGCTGCTGGGCGCGCTCTCCTTCTGCCTGCGCCTCGCGGAGATGCTCGAGCGCTCGCGGGCCGGGAGGGTCGAGGACGTCACGGCCAGGATCGGCCGGCGAGTCGTGCGGCTCGACGTGCTGGCCGCCGAGGAACCGGCGGTCGAGCTGTGGGAGGCGGGCAAGCAGGCGCCGCTCTTCGAGCGCGTGTTCGAGCGCGAGCTCCGGCTGCGCTGGGCAAAGACGGACGGCGGGACTGGCGCGCAGGTTGCAGGCTGAGCGAGCCATGCCGCCGGTCCGAAGTGTGCTCGTCTGTCTGACCCTCGCCCTGCTGTGCGCTTCCGAGGCCGCTCGGTCCTCCCGCGGCGACAAGAAGCTCGAACATCTGAATTCGACGCAGCGGCAGTGGCTGGACGACGTGGACCTGATCATCACGAAGGAGGAGCGGAGCGTCTTTCTCGAGCTCGACAAGGACTACCAGCGTGACGCCTTCATCCGGCGCTTCTGGGAGTCGCGGGACCCGACCCCGGGCACCGACCGCAACGAGTTCCGGCAGCAGTACCTGTCCCGGCTCGAGGATGCGCGCCGGGAGTTCCCCCATGCGCAGGACGATCGCCGGCGCATCTTCGTGTTCCACGGCGATCCGGGCGAGATCATGGAGACCGACTGCGGCCTGCTGCTCTTTCCGCTCCAGGTCTGGCGGTACGGATACGTGGAGCTGATCGGGGGTCCGCTGACGGTGATCTTCAGCCAGCGCAACGGCGCCGGCCCGTTCAGGATCTGGCGCCCGAACGAGGGCTACCTGCCGCTTTTCGCGCTGGGCGGCAGCAACTCGCAAGCCGATTTCTACGCCGTCGTGTCGAGGAATTGCACCGAGTACTACGACTTCGTCGAGGAGTTGCTGACCACCATCCGGCGCTACGAGGAAGACAATGGTCTCGGGCCGGTGCGCGCCGAGCGGCCGCCGCCGGCGAGCGATCCCGAATGGCTGCAGACGTTCCACGCCTTCTCGACCGACGCCGGCGAGGAGACGACGCCGCTCACCGCCGAGCTCGAGTGGAGCTTCCGCGGGCGCCACGGCCTGCGCACGATCGTCGAGGGTGCGCTCAGCGTGCCCGCCGCCGAGCCGATCGCGGCCGAGATCGCCGGCAGCGAATCGTTCAACTTCCTGCTCACCGGCGAGGTCCTGCGCGACGAGGAGCTCTTCGAGTCGTTCCGCTACCGCTTCGACCTGCCGGTGCGCTCGAGCGGCGAAGAGCAGCTCCAGCTCGTCTTCGAGCGCTACCTGCGGCCGGGCAGCTACCGTGTGGTCTTCCGGCTCGAAGATCTCAACGGCAGCGGAGAGCTGCGCCGCGAGGTCGATCTCGAGGTGCCGCGGGCGAGCGAGCTCGGCGACGAGGAGGCCGTCGCCGTCGCCGAGCAGCCGGCGGCCGAGGAGGGGCCGGCCCGCATCGAGCTGATCGCCCAGGCGACCGAGCTGCAGTCGGGTCTCCACAGATTCCTCGCCACTGTTTCGGGGGGCGGGGTGAAGAAGGTCCGGTTCATGCTGGATGAAAAGCCGGTGCTCACCAAGACCCGGCCGCCGTACAGCGTCGAGCTCGACCTCGGCCACCTGCCGGTCACCCGCCGGGTGC
>JAHEKO010000328.1 GCA_024638355.1 Acidobacteriota bacterium | reverse complement strand
AGCAGGAACCCGGGCAACCCGGTCTCGGCCAGCATCTGCAGGTAGGAGTTGTGCGCCACGTGGACGCCGGGCTCGGCACTGTAGCGGCGATACATCAGGGTGAAGTTGCGCGGACCGACCCCGGTGACGGGATGATCGGACCACATCCGCAGGGCCACGCCCCACGACTGGATGCGCCCCATCGCCGAAGCGTCCTCCTCGAAGCTCGAGATCGAAGACGAGCGCTCGGCGTACTTCTCCTTGAGCTTGTCCGAGGCGGTGAGGGCGAAGGCGCCGATGCCGAGCGCCAGAACCAGTATCGCCAGCGCCGGCCTGCGCGTCCTCCATACCAGCAGCGCGCCGACCACGCCGAGCGTCAACAACCCGCCGCGCGAGAAGGTGCAGAAGATGGTGATCATGCAGAAGGGCACGAGAGCCAGAGCGGCATAGCGGACCGGCTTGTGCTCGGAGGTCAGCGCCACGCCGACCAGCAGCGGGATCGCCATGTTGAGCGCCACCGCGTAGGCGTTGCGATCGAGCATGAAGCCGCCCGGCCCGTTGAGGAACTGTGCGCCGCCGGCGGCGATCGCGAACAGGCCGTTCTTGAACCCCAGGAGCCCGAGCGAGAAGGCGATCACCGTCATCAGGAAATCGAAGCGCTTCCTGGTGATGATCAGGCCGGTGGTGAGGACGCTGATCAGGATGATCTTGAGGTAGATATCGAGCCACTTCGACGACAGCTCGGGCAGCTGGGCGGCGTTGCAGGCGATCGCGAACCAGCCGCCGATCATGATCAGTAGCAGGGTCTGCACGCGAAAGGTGGCGAAGCGCTCGCGACCGAGCGACAGCACCAGGCCGACGAGCAGGGCGATCGCCACCCACATGGAGAGCTGCATCGATTGGATGCCCCAGGCCAGATCCTGCGGGCGCATGTAGGCGAGCCAGGCGTAGACCGCCAGTCCGAGCACCGGCCGGAAAGGGATCACCGGCAGAGAGCCGAAGACCACCGCCATGACCAGGAGATCACGCAACACCCACCTCCCGGGTAGCGGCCGGCCCCGCGAGCGGCCGCGGGCGCGGAGCGATCTCGAGCAACTCCCGCTCGAGCCGCCGTCCCAACTCGCGCCACGAGTACGAGCGGCGGGCGCAGCGCCGGCCCGACGCGCCGAGACGCTCGCGCATGTGCTGCTGCGACAGGAGCCGTTCGATCGCCGCGGCCAGCTCCGCATCGCCCCGCCCCACCAGCAGGTCTCTACCCTCCACGACGTCTTCGGCCAGACAGCGGGCGGCGGCCTCGCTGGCCACCGTGGGCAAGCCCGCCGCCATCGCTTCGAGGATCTTGGAGGGCACCCCCAGGCTCTCGCGGAGCGGCGCGACGAAGACCCAGGCGCGCGCCAGGTAGGGCGCCACTTCCGGCACCTCACCCGTCACGTCGACACCGGCCAGGTCGGCGAGGGCACGTACGGCCGGCGTCGGCCGGCGTCCCACGACCTTGAGCTCGAGGGTGGGCCGGCGCCGGCGCAGATCCGGGAAGACTTCACGCGCGAAGTGGGCGATCGCCACGACGTTCGGCTGATAGTCCATCTGGCCGGTGAAGACCAGGGTCGGAACCGGCGCCTCATTCCGCTCGAGCGCGCCGAGCGACTCGACGTCGATGCCGGTCGGCAGCACGAACGCGTGCTCGGTGGAGGCGAACGCCGCGAGCTTGTCGACCTCGCGCGAGGTGGTCAGGGCGATCCGCTCGAACGCCTCGCTCTGCTTGCGCTCGTAGGATCGGAGCCGCCGCGATTCGAGGCGATAGATGAGATTCCACGGAAAGGTCGCGGCGCGGGCGAGCACGCTCCACTTGGCGGAATCGACGTCGACCAGGTCCAGCACCTTGGGGACGCCTTCGAAGAGCCGGGCGTATTGGGCGGTCGAAGAGCTGCAGGCGATGACGACGGCCGGCGGATCGAGCCGCGCCAGCTCCCGCGAGCGCCGAACGAGCTCCCTGGAGAAGAAGAACGCCGGCGTCAGCGGGCCGCCCGTCGCCGCTGCCAGCGCGGCGCGCCACCGCGAGGTACCCGAGCGCAGCGGAAAGACCTCGACCGACGCGCAGTGGTGGCGCAGAGACTCGGCCGCGCTCTCCTCGTCCGTGCCCTCAGCCAGGGCCAGAACGTGGACCTCGTGCTCGCGCGCCAGCCAGCGAATCTGGTGAAACGCCCGGGTGCGCTCCCCCTTGTTGGGCGGGTAGGGCACCCGCTGGCAGACGAAGAAGATCTTCAACGGGCACCCTGACCGCTGACGACGATTCGGACCGTGCTGGCGAGGATGGACAGATCGAGCAAGATGGAGAGGTTCTTGATGTAGTAAAGGTCGTAGCGCAGCTTCTCGTTCGACTCTTCGACCGAGGAGGCGTACGTGCCTCGGATCTGTGCCCAACCGGTGATGCCGGGGCGGACGACCAGCCGCTGCTCGTAGAGCGGAAAGCGCTCGATCAGCTCGCGCACGAAGGGCTCGCGCTCGGGGCGCGGGCCGACCAGACTCATGTCACCGATCAGGACGTTCCACAGCTGCGGGATCTCATCGATGCGGAACTTGCGGATCAAGGCGCCGACCCGGGTGACGCGTGGATCGTCCTCCTGAGCCCAGACCGCCTCTCCCTCGGCCTCGGCGTCCGAGCGCATCGAGCGGAACTTCCACAGGGTGAAGAGCCTCCCCTGCCGCCCGACGCGCTCCTGCCGGTAGAGGGCCGGCCCCCGCGACTCGAGCTTGATGGCCACGATGGTCAAGAGCATGATCGGCCAGCAGAGCAGCAGTCCGAGGCTGGCGACCGCGAGATCCAGAATCCGTTTCAGGAACAGCACCGAGCGCGAGACCACGAAACCGCTCGAGAAGATCAGCCACGATTTCACCGTGATGTCCTCGAGCATGATCTTGCCGGTGAGCTGCTCGTAGTAGTCCGACCCCTTCTCCACCGGAATCCCCGACGTCTTGCAGCGCAGCAGACTATCGAGGTTCATTCGCCCGCGACTCTCGCGCTGGGCCACCACCACCCGATTGGCGCGATGTTCGATGGCCAGATCGAGCGCCTGGGCGCTGGTGCCGATCACCGCGGGATTGACCAGGCTCACGCCCTGCAGGTTCGGGTCGTCGGTGACGAAGCCGACCACGTGATAGCCGAGATGCTCACGAGCGATGATCTCGCGCGCGAGCATCACGGCGTGATCGTCGCTGCCGACAATCAGGATCCGCTCGGTCATGAAGCGGGTGATCAAGAACCAGCGCAGCGCCAGCCGCCAGACGGTCAACAGGACCGCGGCGATCCCGAGCGCGATGGCGAAGACGCCGCGGCCGGTCCAGACCGGCGGCAGGACGTAGTACACACCGAGCAGACCGATCGTCGAAAAGGCGAGCGCCCGCGCCAGCTGCACCACGAGATGCTGGGCGCTCTGGCGGGTACTGAAGTCGTAGAGGCCGTTGAGGTAGAGGCCGCAGAGGATGACCGCCGCGAAGGTCGCCGCCCGCAGCAGGAACTCGGAGAAGGTGAAGTAGCGTTCGGGCTGGCCGTCGAAGCGAACCAGAAACGCGATGCCGAGCGAGCCGGCGAGGATCGCTGCCTCGACCAGCAGACAGACCGTGGACGGAATCGACCAGTGACGGCTGAAGAGCTTGAACACGTGCCCTTCCTGCCAGCCTGAGCTAGCCCCCCTGCGCCGGCGTCCAGCGGTAGTGCCCGACGATCGGCCAGCGCGTCAGGACGTCCTCTTCGGCGGCGCCGCCGTCCGGGCTCGCCTTGAAGTGATGGAGAACCATCCAGTTCCCGCTCTCGGCTCGTCGGTCCGAGACGATACCGGTGTGGTTCGCCCGATCCGGGCCGTCGGTGGCCCAGAACACCACGTCTCCAGGCTGCCAGTCGGCGCCGGCCGACGGCTCGAGCTCGGTCGCATGGCGAGCGAACCAGGTCATCAGATTGCGGACTCGCCGGTGGTCGATGTTGGTGTCGGCCTCCGAGGCGCCGTAGCTGGCGGGCGACTCCAGCAGGTCGTCGTGAATCTCCTGCTGAAGATCCAGGCCTGCCGCGCGGAAGGCGCGCACCACGAGATCGGCCGCGTTGCCCCGGTCGAGACCGGGATCGCCGCCCGGATACTCGAGCACGACGTAGGCGAGGTCGTAGCGGGCTACCGCTTCGGCCGCGCCGCGGGCGCCGGCGATCAGGTCGGCCAGCGGGGAGAGCGCCGGGGTCCCGGCGAGCGGTGTCGTCGGGGTGGCGTCGACGGCCGCCGGTGCGGGCGTGGCGTCGAGGAGGTCGGCAGCGCTTGCCTGCTCCGCCGGCGGCGGGACGGGCGTCTCCACGGGGCGGGATTTCAACAGCCAGTAGCCGACCGCGACGCTAGCCAATACCGTAGCCGCCGCTCCCGCGATTCGGCGCAGGCGGCGTTTGGCGCTCGGTTGCGGCTCACCTTGAGCGTCGGCAAGAGCCTTGGCGTAGCCCGTGTAGTAGGCGTACCCCTTCTCCGAGGTCGGTCGTGCGGCGTTGAGGACGAAGCCGAGGACACGGCCGGCCCCATAGATCGACAGCGCTTCCTCGATGCCTCGCTTCCTCGTCTGGCCCGAGCGAACGATCGCCAACACGGCGTCGGCGCAGGCGGTGAGGGCCCGACCGCTGGCGAGAACGATCGGCGGCGTGTCCACGACCACCAGCTCGTAGGCGGAGCGCATCTCTTCGATAGCGCGCGTGAGTCGGCGCTGGGCCATGAGCCCGGTGGTCCGGCCCATCTCTCCGGCGACCAGCACGTCGAGCTCGGTGCCCCAAACGGTGACCACCGCGTCTTCGAGCGCGCAGCTGCCGGA
>JAHEKO010000327.1 GCA_024638355.1 Acidobacteriota bacterium | reverse complement strand
TTCGAGCCCTACACCACCACGCGCGGGGTCGGCGAGGGAATGGGGCTCGGGCTGGCGATCTCGCGCAAGATCCTGCTCGACCACGACGGCGACCTCGAGCTGGTCGCCGCCGACCGGCCCGGAGCCACCTTCCGCCTGACCCTGCCGCGCGACTCCGGGGCGCCGGCATGACCGCCGTTCTGATTGTCGAGGACGACCCGAAGATCCGCGCCAACCTCCTCTTCCAGGTGCGGGAAGAGGGTCTGGCTCCGGAAGCGGTGGAGAACGCCGAAGCCGCTCTCGCCCGGCTCGAGCCGCCCGATCGGCCGCTGCCCGATCTGCTGCTGCTCGACGTGCGGCTGCCGGGGATGAGCGGGGTCGATCTGGTTCGCCGGCTGGCCGACGCCGATCGTCTGCCGGCGACGATCATCGTCTCGGGCGAGGCGTCGATCACCGAAACGGTCGAAGCCTTGAAGCTCGGCGTGCACGACTTCATCGAGAAGCCCTTCACCAAGCAGCGTCTGGCGCGCTCGATCCGCAATACCCTCGAGAGCCGGGCCCTGCGCCGCCAGGTCGCCGAGCTCGAATCGCGGCTCGCCGGCGAGGCGTCGATTCTGGGCAGCTCGGCGGCCATCGCGGAGCTGCGCAGCCGGATCGCGCGCGCCGCGCCCACCGACTCTCGCGTGCTGATCCTGGGCGAGAGCGGCAGCGGCAAGGAGCTGGTGGCCGACGCCCTCTACGGGGGGAGCCGGCGCAGCGACGGACCCTTCGTCAAGATCAACTGCGCCGCCATCCCCGCCCAGCTGATCGAGGACGAGCTCTTCGGCCACGCCAAGGGCGCCTTCACCGACGCCCGTTCCGACAAGGCCGGCCTGTTCGAAGAGGCCGACGGCGGCACGCTCTTTCTCGACGAGATCGGCGACATGGAGTACGGGCTACAGTCGCGGCTGCTGCGGGTGCTCGAGGACGGCCGCGTGCGGCGGGTGGGCGAGACCCGCGACCGGCCGATCGACGTGCGGGTGATCGCGGCGACGCATACCGATCTCGAGGCCGCCGTTCGCGACAAGCGTTTTCGCGAGGACCTCTACTTCCGGCTCGCCCACCTGCCCATCCGGGTGCCGCCGCTGCGCGAGCACAAAGACGACGTGCGCCTGCTGTTCGAGCACTTCGTGAGCCGCTTCTGCCGCCGCCAGCGCCGGCGAGCGCCGGCGATCGAAGAGCCGGTCTTCGAGGCCCTCGAGAGCTACTCCTGGCCCGGCAACGTGCGCGAGCTGGCGAGCCTGGCCGAGCGCCTGGTGGTCTTCGGGGGCGATCCGGTCACCGTCGGCCAGCTGCCGAGCCCGGTGGTCGAGGGCGGCCCGCCGCCGGCGGCCGGGCTGGTGCGCTTGGACGACGGCTTCTCGGTCCTGCCGCTCAAGCGCTTCAAGACGCTGTGCGAGAAGGAGTACATCGAGAGGGTGCTCGAGCGCACCGGCTGGAACGTCGCCGCGGCGGCGCGGCTCCTCGGCATCCAGAGGACCTACCTGCACCAGAAGCTGGCGGCGCTGGGGAGCAAGCGGCCGGGGCGCGGTAGCGAGGGCGAGTGAGTCGGGTGAGCCGATCGGTGCGAGCTAACCGTCGTCCGCCCGCTCCAGCCACTTCTTGAACGCCTTCCAGTCGGCCTCGACCACGTCGGCGTAGCCGAGCGCGACCTCGCGCACCGCGCGCCGGAACTCGCGGTGCTTGCCGTCGGTCAGCTTGCCGACTTCGCGGGCCAGCTCGTAGTCGGTGATCCTGCACGCCCGGGCGTGCTCGGCGGCGAGGCCCCGGCCCCAATGCTCGGCCATCCGTACGAAGCGCTTCCTCGAGTCCAGATCGTCGGTCGGGAAGGGCTCCTTGTAGGGGCTCCGCTCACGCACCGAGTAGACCCCGTCCTCGAGCTCGAGCCAGCCGAGGAGCTTGTCGGGCCGGTAGCCGAGAGCCCGATAGGCCGCGGCGTGGCGGATTCCCTCGTTGGGGAAGTGCCTGCGGTACTCGCGGCGCTGCTCGCTGGAGGCATAGGGATAGGCGGAGGGGCGGGTCTGGCGCTTCACGTCGAGAATCACGTCGTCCCGGCCTTCCGCCCGGCTGCCTTCGACCAGCACGTAGTAGCGGGCGGTGCCGAGCGAGCCGGTGCCGGCGCCCAGGCGCACCGCGATGTCCTTGATCCGGAAGAAACCGTCCGCCGGCTCCTTCTTCTTCTCGATCGTCTGGAGGTAGCCCGGAAAGGCCCGAACGATCCTCTGCTTCTGCTCCTCGGTGGCTTCGCCGATCTTCTCGAGCGAGCGATCGAAGCGGGTGCGGCCGTCGGTCTCCTCGGTCCAATCCTCGATCAGCTCGCCGCGGCTGCGCTTCTTCTCCAACTTGCGCAGGAACCGGCTGAGCTGACCCGAGGTCTTCTTGGAGTTGTAGTAGATCTTGCGCGCCTTGCGATTGCCGGCGAACCGGCGCAGGGTGTCGAGGTAGCTCTCGGCGAGCCTGCCGATCACCTCGGCGACGGCCTTGGCACCCAGATCGTCGTTGCCGCGCGCGATGAGGACGAGGCTCACGGCCAGCCGCCAGAGGTCGTACTGGTAGTCGGCGACGATCGCCTCGTCGAAGTCGTTGAGGCCGTAGATGACGCCTCGCTTGCGGACGTCGTAGGCGCCGAAGTTGTAGGCGTGGCAGTCGCCGTTGAGCCAGGTGCGGGTGCGGAAGCTGCCGAAGCGGGTGAGCCGCCAGTCCCACTCGAAGTCCATCCAGAAGAGGTGGTTGGAGCCGCGGTAGAAGGCCAGGGCCGAGGCCTTCATCTTGGCGTACTTCTCGCGCCGAGCCTCGACGCTCAGCTCGCCGTTGAAGTCCTGGATCTTCTCGAGGACCCGGCCGCTCCGGCCGTGAATGCGCGCATTCCGCTCGTCGGTCGATTCCACCGCCATGATCCGCCTCCTACGGCTTGCTCCTGTCAGGTGCTTCACCTACCATCATCGCATGCCCCCTCCGGATGCGCAGAGCAAGGCGCTCACCTACTCCGACTATCTGAAGATCGACGAGCTGCTGGACCTCCAGCGACCGCGCTCGTCGGGGCCCGAGCACGACGAGATGCTCTTCATCATCATCCACCAGGTGTACGAGCTCTGGTTCAAGGAGGTGCTTCACGAGGTCGCACACCTCCAGCGAGCGCTCGAGGGCGGCGACGAGGCGACGGCGCTCGCGACGCTCAAGCGCGTGCTGACGATCCTCAAGACGTTGGTCGGCCAGGTCGACGTGCTGGAGACGATGACGCCGATGTCGTTCGCCTCGTTTCGCTCGCGGCTGGAGTCGGCGAGCGGCTTCCAGTCGGCCCAGTTCCGCGAACTCGAGTTCATGCTCGGCAGCAAGAAGCGGCGCAGCCTGGATGATCATCCCGAGGGCTCACGCGGCCGGCTCGCCCTCGAAGCGCTCTACGAGCAACCGACTCTCTGGGACTCGTTCCTCCGCTTCCTGACCCTCAAAGGCTACTCGGTGCCCACGGCGTTGCTCGAGCGCGACGTCCGGACGCCGATCGAGCCCTCCGAGGAGGTCCAGAAGACGCTCCTCGAGATCTATCGCGGCGACCACATCCTGGTCATGCTGTGCGAGCGGTTCGTCGATCTCGACGAAGGGCTCCAGGAGTGGCGCTACCGCCACGTCAAGATGGTCGAGCGCACCATCGGCACGAAGACCGGCACCGGCGGCTCGCCCGGCGCCGCCTATCTGCGCACGACGCTCCATCGCCCCCTCTTTCCCGACCTGTGGGCGATCCGGGCCGACCTATGATCTCGGACCCCGAGCAGCTCTACTCCGAGCCCAACGCGCTGGCGCCGCACTACAGCCGCTTCCGGGTGACGGAGCGGCTGCTGCTCACCGGCCACTCGCACCAGGCGTGGCCCGATCGGGGATTCGAAGGCCAGCAGCGCGCCTGGCTCGATGCGGCCGAGCACGTCGACGAAAAGTGGGAGCGCGCGTTCAATCGCGCCGACCGCGTGCGCGAGGGCTACCGCCGGCTGCTCGACGACCCCGACGGCTTCTACTCTCTGGCCGAGAGCACTCACGACCTGCTGGTGCGCTTTCTCTCGGCGCTCCCCTGGCGCGAGCGCGACCAGATCGTCACCACCGACCGCGAGTTCTACGCCTTGCGGCGCCAGCTCGAGCGCATCGAAGAAGAGGGCGTCGAGGTGGTGCGCGTCGAGGCGGCGCCGGCGGCGACCGTCGGCGAGCGATTGGGGGGCGCGGTCTCGGATCGCACCGCCGCGGTCTGCACCTCGACCGTCTTCTTCACCAACGCGCAGATCGCCGGCGACCTGACGCCGGTAGCCGAGGCCTGCCGCCGGCACGGCGCCCGGCTGCTGCTCGACGTCTACCACCAGCTCAACGTGGTGCCGTTCTCGCTACGCCAGCGCGGGCTCGAGGACGCCTACGTCGTCACCGCCGGCTACAAGTACCTGCAGCTCGGCGAGGGCAACGCCATCTTGCGGTTCCCGCCCGACTGCGATCTGCGCCCGATCGCCACCGGCTGGTTCGCCGAGTTCGGCGAGCTGACGGCCGAGAAGACGCCCGGCCAGGTGCAGTACAACGCCGGTCAGGACCGCTTCGCCGGCGCCACCTACGACCCGACCGCCCACTACCGCGCCGCCGAGGTCTTCGCCTTCTTTCGCGAGCAGGGTCTCGGCGCCGAGCTACTGCGCGAGGTGAGCCAGCACCAGATCGGCCTCCTGCAGCGGCTCTTCGACGGGCTCGAGCTCGAGCCGGCGAAGATCGATCGCGACCGCGGCGTGCCGCTCGCGGGGCTCGGCGGCTTCTTGACGCTCACCACTCCCTTCGCCGA
>JAHEKO010000013.1:7852-19482 GCA_024638355.1 Acidobacteriota bacterium | reverse complement strand
TCCGCAAGGGCGTGATCGACCTGGTCAACGTGAGCGGCTTCGTGACGTTCCCCGAGGAGTGCTCGCTGGATGCCAGGGAGCTCGATATCTTCTTCGTCAAGCAGTTCTCGGTGGTCGCCGAGGGCCGGAAGTCGTTCTCCGGGGGCGGCGACTCGGGCTCGGTGATTCTGGAAGACAGGAAAGACTGTCCGAACCCGGTCGGCCTGCTGTTCGCTGGCAACGAGAGGATTACGGTGGGGAACTCCTTCAACCGCGTCTTGAAGGCGGTCGACAAGATGAAGCCCAAGGGCAAGGCCGAGTTCGTCGGTTGCAGCCAGTCTTCCGGCGGCAGCCTGTGGACGAAGGGTGGCGTGCCCGGGATCGAGGACCGCAGGATGCGCCTCGCCGAGCGTGTGCAGACCCGTACCGAGAGCGAGCTGTTCAAGCTCGAGGGCGTTCACGCCATGGGCATCGGGCGCTCCGCCTCGCGGCCCACCGACCCGCTTTTCAAGGTCTACCTGGACCCCGAGCACTCCGATACGAGCAGGTTCATTCCACGGCAGCTGGGGAACATCCCGGTCGAGGTCGTAGAGACCGAGCCGCTGCGCGCTCTGAGCTGCGCGCAGGCGGAATTGCAGGTCAAGTAGCCCGGCGCGGCCGAGCCGCCGCGAACGGAATCGAGGGTGCCCGCCGCCGACCGGGCCAGCTCATCGTCGACCTGCGCTCGGGGCGAGCCGACTCGAATCGTCAGTTCGCGATATGATGATGCTTCAACTTACGAGGAACGTGCCCGTGACGCCGCCCAAGGTCGAGTTTCCCAAAGAGCGCAAGGTAACGGCCCGCTTTACGGCAGAGGAGGTCGAGCGGCTTGCCCGCGAAGCGCGGCGCCGCGGCACCCCCCTTTCCTCATTGGTGCGCGATCTGGTCGTATCGGCAATCGGCGAGATCCGATCGAAGCTGGAGGAGAAGCGCTGATGGCGGCCGATCACGCCCCGAACCTCGAGAGCCTGCTGCCGGCGCGCGTCCGGGAGCGGATCGAGCCGCCCGACCGGGCGCGGAACGAGAAGATCACGGCGCGCTTCACCGACCGCGAGTACGACCTGCTGGCTCGGTTTGCGGGGGAGCGCCAGGAGACCGTCACCGCCGTCGTCAGGAAGCTGGCGTTGGCGACGATCAACGACGTCGCCAACGGGATCGAGGGCGACAAGAGCTCCGGGTAGACGCGCGGGTGAGGGCCGGGGCGCCTGCCGTGCGGGCCGTGCTACTGTGACCCGACTGTGGGACACTACGCAGGCACCGAGGCTCGAAATGGGTAGAGTCGAGCGTAGCCTGGTCGTGGAGCTGCCGTGGATCGCCGCAAATTCTTGAGGATTCTGCCAGCCTGCGCCGCCTGTGTCGCCGGCGGCGGTCTGGGAGTCTGGGAGCTCAAGCGCCGCTCCGGGAGCGACCCCGAGCCCCGACACTTGCCGCCCGCGCCGGTCGATCCCCAGCGTGACGAGGGGGCGAAGACCCTGATCCCTCACTCCGAAGGCGACCACTCCGGCCACCACCTGCAGAAGATCAAGGAATTCGACCGGACCTACGAAGACGACTTCTTCCTCGCTGCGGAGGTGATGCCGGCGCTGCGGTCGGCCTCGGCTCGAGTCCAGCGCGCCCAGCAGCTCGTGGGCCACGGCAACTTCAACCTGCTGTCGTTCGAGCAGCTCCTCCGTTTCGGCGCCAACTACAGCGACATCGGCGCCTTCCCCCGGGTCGAGCTCGACCTGCTCGAAGAGCTCTTCTACGCCGACGCCGAGCGCTACGGCTTCTATGGCGAGAAGGTGATCACCGAGCTGACCGAGAGAATTCCGGACCGCTCGGTAGCCAAGATCGCCGGCAGCGGGCACTATCTGCTCAAGGGCGACTCGCTGGCCAAGTTCACCCAGATCCGCCGCGACGTCGGCGACTCGATCACCCTCACCTCGGGTGTGCGGAGCATCGTCAAGCAGTACCAGCTTTTCTTGCGCAAGGCGGTCGAGACCGAGGGGAACCTCTCCCAGGCCTCGCGCTCGCTCGCGCCGCCGGGGTATTCGTTCCACGCGCGCGGCGACTTCGACATCGGCAAGGTCGGCTACGGCCTTCGCAACTTCACCGAGGCCTTCGGCGAGACGGTCGAGTTCCGCAAGCTCATCGATCTGGGCTACATCTCGATTCGCTACACCGAGACGAATCCGTACGGCGTGCGCCACGAGCCCTGGCACATCAAGATCGCCTAGCCAGGCGGTCGCGCTCGGGGGTGGCGAAGAAGATGGTGTGGCGCGAGCCTTTTCGGCCACGCGCTCTGACGCTCTCCGACCACGCCCGGAAGCCGCTGGCGCCCAGCAGGCGCTCGAAGCGCGGGTCGGCGTAGGCGGACCAGATCCCCAGAATGCCGCCCGGCTTGAGCGAGCGCCGCACCGTCGCCAGGCCACGGCGCCCATAGAGCCGTTCGTTCGACTCCAGGCACCAGGCGGAGGGGCCGTTGTCGACATCGAGCAGGACCGCGTCGAACCGCGCGCTCGCGCCCGCAATGACCGCGCCGACGTCTCGCGTCACGACCTCGACGCGCGGGTCGGCCAGGGCGGTGGCGCTTTCGTCCAGATACTTGCGATTCCAGTCGACGACCGCGGAAAACAGCTCGCAGACCACCAGCCGGCCTCCCGCCGGCAGTCGCTCCAGCGCAGCGCGCAGGGTGAAGCCGAGACCGAGGCCGCCAATGAGGATCACCGGCCGGGCAACACCCTCGAGATGACGAGACGCGAGCTCGGCCAGCGCGCTCTCCGACCGATTGCGCCGGGTCGACATCAGCTCTTCGCCCTCGAGCAGAAGGAAGTAGTCGTCTTCGCGACGGTGGAAGGTCAGCGCCAGCCCGTCGGACGTACGGGCGCTGGCGAGGGTCTCGAAGCGCTTCATCGCGTCCCCTCGGCGGCGAAACGTCGGGCGATCGCGCGAGCGAAGCGGGCCGCCGACCCCTCGACCGCCGCGAGAAAGAGCACCGGCTCGATGAGCTCGAGCTCGCTCACCAGGAAGCCGCCGGCGGTTTCCATGCCGTCCACGCGGGCGTAGAGCGGCCGGCCGGGAGCCGCCCGCAGCGCCCGTCGCGCGACGCGTCGAACGGAGTCCGGCGGCTCCGCCGGCTCTTCGCGGCCTCCGAACTCGATCTGCACCCGGAACTCGCCCCCCTTCGCCCGCTTGCGTACCGCGTGGCTGTAGCGGCCTTCGAAATAGACCAACGACCATTCACCGGCCTCTTCTATCTCGCGCAGATAGGGCTGCACCAGAGCGCCGCCGTGCGCGGCCAGACGGCGGAGGCGGTCGACGCGCTCCGCTGCGCCCGCCGCGGAGCTCCGCCAGGTGAGGTAGCTGCTGGCGCCCACCAGGGGCTTCAAGACGACCTCGTCCCAGCCCGAGCGCTCGATGAGGGCCGGCCAGCGCTCGGCCTCTTGCGGCTTCAACCAGAGGGTCGGCACGATCGCGACACCGGCCGCCTCGAGCTTCTTGAGGTAGCTCTTGCGCGCGTTCCAGCCCACGATTGGCGCCGAGTTCCACACCGTCGTGCCCGCCGCCTCCAGCCGCTCGACCCAGGCCAGGAACTCGTCGACCCGGAGATGGTAGTCCCAGATCGAGCGCAGCAGGACCGCCCGGCACGAGCGCCAGGGTGCATCCGGAGCGTCCCAGGGCGCCGCCACGGTCTCGACGCCGACCAACTCCCCCAGCATCAGGGCGTCGTCCGCCTGCGGCTCGGGACTCTGCTGACAGGTGGCGATCCCCAGTATCTTCACGGCGCTATCTCCTCGGCGGCAACGCGAGGATAGCGTCCCTGGCGCCGGGTCGGGCTAGCAGGCTAGGTGGGAATGGTGTGGCGCACCGAGAAGGAGAAGAGCGTCGAGCCCGCCTGGATGCGGTCGCCGCTCTGCAGCGGCGCCGAGCGAACCTCGCGGTCGTTCAGGAAGGTGCCGTTGCTGCTGCTGAGGTCGCGGATGTAGAACTGCCCGCCACGCTCCTCGATCTGGAAGTGGCGCGCCGAGATCGAGGGATCGTCGACGACGAGGTCTCCATGCTGGCGGCCGACCACGGTCACGCCACCGCGCAGGCGGAAGTCGGCCTCGTCGGACGGCAGCCCCATCTGCGTCAGGAACCCCTTTACCTTGACCTCGACCGCCGGCGCGGCCAGGGGCGTCGCCGCCTCGGCCTCGGGCTCGAGCACGATCGTGCCGGTGCGGTAGGGATCGAGGCCCGACGTCGAGCCCAGCGATGCGATCGCCTCGGCAATCGAAACGGTCTCGACCGGCGTCGCTCCCTCCGGCTCCTCCGGCACCGGCTCGAGGCAGCGCGGGCAACTCAGCGCCGTGGCCGCCGACCCCACCTCATAGAGAATCGGTGCTCCACAGTTGCCGCACTTCGCTTCGGTCATCGGCCGGATCTTCCCCCGTCCGGCGCGCCGGGACTCGGCAGCAGGCCGCGCGTCGCGCCGGACGACTCTCTACCAGGATCGGAGAGAACGGCGGCCCGCGCTGTGACCTGCTTCACTTTGGACGTTTCGGCCGCTCCGGACCGGCTTCGCGGGACCGGAGGGCGGAACGCCCGGGAGAGCCGCCGACGGCGACTCGCTCAGCTCGCTCAGGTGAAGCCGGTGCCGCAACCGGGCGCGCCCCCGACCGCCGCACCGGCGGCGGTCGATGTGCCTCCGACGCCGGAGGTCGAAGCGCTGAAGGTCGAAAACTGCTTCTCCAGATCGGCACCGCCACAGCTGGGACAGGTGAGCCCGCCGGCGCCTTCGCCCAGGCGCTGGAGGATCTCGAAGCGATGGTCGCATGCGTCGCAGCGGTATTCGTATAGCGGCATGGGTCTCCCGGCGCGCATTCTACACCTCGGTGGGTCAGCTCGGCGGATGGAGTCCGCGCAGCGGGACCGGTGGACGCAGGCTCCGCTCGACACGCCGGTCGACCCACTCGAACCCGACCCTGGCCTCGATCAGCAGCCGATAGGCCTCGAGATAGCGGCCGGCGAGGCACTTCCCGGCGCCCGCTCGGTAGCGCTCGAGCGAGCCGAAGAGCATCCGGTCGAGCTCCACGTCGCCCGAGGCGAAGAGGCCTCTTCGGTCGATCCGCTTCACGCTCGCCCCGAGCTCCCGGCAGCGAGCGCCCAGCACGGCCAGCGAGCTCCGCTCGAGCTCGGCAAACAGAGCCCGCGCCGAGAGCCGTACCGGCTCGAGGCGTTGGCGATAGAGCTCGCTCCAGGCGAGCAGCCGGGTCCGGCGCGCGGCGTCGGCCTCGGGCGGGGCGCGCTCGATATGCACGCCGGAAGCCGACTCGCCCGCGGCGGCGCCCTGCCCGATCGCTGGCGCGGGCCGAGAAACGGGAGCCTGGAGCGCCAGCACCAGGCAGATACGGGCCAGGAGGTCGGTGGCGCCGGTCATGCCCATGAGGACGGCAAACGGGCCCGCGGCCTGACAGAAACGCCGATCCGGTCTTCTTTTTCGAGACGGCGTGATCAATCTCGTCGCTGATTCTCGCGTTAGTGAATAGAGGGCAAGAAAAAGCGATGAATCCCCAATCGAATATCTGGTTGAACGAGTACGAGGGTCTGGTGCCGAGTCCAGGCACCGGTCGCGAGCCGGCCGCCGGCCCGTCATCGCCCACGCTCTCTGCGCCTGAAGCCGTCAGTCCGCACTGCGAGCTGACACCGGTCCATCTTGAGAAAACGAATCGGATCGCTTTCTTCGAGTAACAGGACGGACATCTCATTCACTGAAAGGAGCCGCCGAATGAAGATCACAACTAGCCTCAAGGCCGGACAGTCCCTCTCCGTCATCGTCGAGTAGGCGACTCGAACCGACTCACGAGTCAGGCAGCCCTCGCAAGGGGGCTGCCTTCTGTTCTTCCGGTATCCTCGAAGAGCCGCGCACGGGCGCGGCAGGCGATCCTTGTCCAACAACTTCTCACGTACGTTGCGCGCTCTCCGCTCGGACGGCCTGACCGGCTGGACCCTGCGGGCGCTGGTCGCCATCCTCCTGCTGAGTCTCTGGGGAGTCTGGTTCTTCTGGGGCGGGATCACCGTCTGGGCGGTGAGCGAGAGCGCCCGCGCCGAGGTCCGGGACCAGGTCTTCGCGGTGGACGCACCGGTCGACGGTCAGGTCGTCGCGGTGCACATCGAGCGCGGCCTGAAGGTCGCCCAGGGCGACGTGCTGGTCGAGCTCGAGACCTTCCAGCAAGAGGGCGAGCGCGATTCCCTGGCCGCCGAGCTGAGCGGTCTGCGCACCCGGCGGAACGACCTGACCGGCCGCATCGACCAGGAGGGTCAGGCGCTCGCCATCTGGCTCCAGGCCTCGCGCGCCACGGTCGAGGAGGCCCGGCTCGAGGTGCAGCGGGCCGAAAGCGCCGCCGCCCTGGCACGCAGCAACGAGGCCCGCGCCCGGAAGCTCCACCAGGAGAGCCTCCTGCCCGACGAAGAGCTCGACAAGGCCGTCTCCGAGCTCGAGCAGCGCGAGGCGGAGGTGCAGTCGCTGCGCGCGGCCGCCGAGCGCATCGAGCGCGAGCGGGCGAGCTCGAGCGCCGATCGCGTCACCGAGATCGAGCAGCTCAAGGCCGACCTGCGCGTGCTCGATTCGGAGATCGAATCGGCCGAGACCCGGATCGCCAGCCTCGAGCAGGAGGTCGGCCGGCGGCAGATCCGGGCGCCGGCGGCCGGCACCCTGGCCCGGGTCGCCGCGCTCCGCCAGGGCGCCGTCGTCGAAGCGGGCGACGAGCTGGCTCGCATCGTCCCGTCGGGCACCCTCGGCGCGGTCGCCTGGTACCGGCCGGCGGCCGCGGTGGGCCGCATTCGCCCGGGCCAGCAGGCACGCATGCGTCTCGACGGCTTTCCGTCGACGCAGTTCGGCACGATCTCCGCGAAGGTCGCGGTCGTCGACAGCGAGACGACCGAGGGCCGCATTCGGGTCGATCTCGAGATCGACACCGACCGCCCGACCAACATCCAGCTCCAGCACGGCATGGTCGGCAACGTCGAGGTCGAAGTCGACCGACTATCGCCGGCTTCGCTGCTGATGCGGGCCGTCGGCAAGCTTCTCGACCAACCGGCCCAGGCCAGGACCGATACCTAGATCTCCGCTTTGATGCGTCGGCGCCGTCGGTTCCTGGTCCCCGAAACCGTCCAGACGTCGGCCACCGACTGCGGACCGGCGTGCCTGAAGTGCTTGCTCGAGGGCTACGGGATCTCGGCCAGCTACGGCCGGCTGCGCGAGGCCTGCCAGACCGATCTCGACGGCACCTCGATCGACACCATCGAAGAAGTGGCTTGCGAGCTCGGCCTTCCGGCCGAGCAGGTCATGCTGCCCGCCGACCACCTGCTCCTACCCGAGGCCCGGGCGCTGCCGGCCATGGTGGTGGTTCGGCAGCCGGCCGGCCTCACCCATTTCGTGATCGTCTGGCGCACGCTGGGTCGGTTCGTGCAGCTGATGGACCCGGCCACCGGCCGGCGCTGGCCGACCCACCAGGGGCTGCTGTCGCAGCTCTACCTCCATCAACAGCGCGTGCCGCGCTCCGGCTGGCTCGAGTGGGCGCGCAGCGCCGAGAATCTCGAGGCCCTGGGCGCCCGGCTGCGCGCCGTCGGCGTCTCCGGACCGCGCCGCCGCTCGCTGCTCGACAGCGCCATGGACGACGAAAGCTGGCGACCGATGGCGGCTCTCGACGCCTCGACCCGGATGGTCCGGAGCCTGATCGACGCGGGCGGACTGGGAGCGGGCAAGACCAGCGCCGCGGTACTCGAGGGGTTCTTCGAGCGCGGGCGCGCCGGCGGCGTCGACGGCGGAGCGGTTCCCGAGCCTTTCTGGTCGGTGATCGAGCCGCCCTCGAAGGAAGGCGAGGAGACCGAGCCCGAGCTGCTCCTGCGGGGAGCGGTCCTGGTGCGCATTCGCGAGGCCGACCCGGGAGTCGCCGACGAAGCCGCCGCCGACTCGGCGGTCGAACGGGCGCGCTCGATCTCTCCCGAGCTGGCGGCGGCGCTGACCGAGAAGAGCCCATCCCCCGGACGCGAGCTGCTTCGCTTCGTCGGCCGCGGGGGCATCGCAGCCTCGGCAGCAATCCTGGCGCTGATGATCCTCGCCGCCGCCGGCCTGGTCTTCGAGGCGCTCCTCTTCCGCGGCTTCTTCGACATCGGCAACGAGCTGGGGACCGCCAACCAGCGGCTCGGCGGCGGCCTCGCCCTGCTCGCCTTCCTCGTCGGCATGCTCCTGATCGACCTGCCGATCTCACAGGGCGTGCTGCGCCTCGGCCGCCAGCTCGAGTCCCGGTTGCGCCTCGCCTTCCTCGAGAAGATCCCGCGGCTCAGCGACCGCTACTTCAGTAGCCGGCTGAGCTCGGATATGGCGGAGCGCTCGCACAGCGTCCACCGGCTGCGCCTCTTTCCCGAGCTCGCCGAGGGCGTGGCGCGAGCCATGCTCGAGCTGTTGATGACGACCGCCGGCATCATCTGGCTCGACCCCGGGGGCGCCGGCCTGGCCATCGCGATCGCCGCGGTGGCCATCGCCTTGCCGCTGCTCGCCATGCCGGCCCTCCAGGAGCGCGATCTGCGAGTCAGAAACCACCT
Organism: Acidobacteriota bacterium; assembly: GCA_024638355.1. Taxonomy (GTDB): domain Bacteria; phylum Acidobacteriota; class Thermoanaerobaculia; order Multivoradales; family JAHEKO01; genus JAHEKO01. The sequence continues at coordinate 10,899 of JAHEKO010000013.1, read as the reverse complement.
CGGCGGACTGGGACGCTTCTACCTGAGCGGCCTCCTCGGCCTGGTGCCGTTGCGCACCCACACCGCCGAGCGCGCCGTGCGGCGCGAGCACGAGAGTCTGCTGGTCGAGTGGGCGAAGGCGCACCTGGGCCGCGAGCGGGCGGTCGTCGTCCTCGACGCGGTGATGCACGTCATCCTGTTGCTGCTGATCGCCGCCCTCCTCTTCCGCTACGTCGGCGATCGCGGCCACGGCACCGGGGTGCTGCTGCTCGTCTTCTGGAGCCTGAACCTCTTCACGCTCGGCCGGCTCGCCTCGCTCCTTATCGCCCACCAGTACCCGACCTACCGCAACGTCGCGCTGCGCCTGCTCGAGCCGCTCGGTGCGCGCGAGGAGGCGGTCGCCGAGGACGAGCTGCCGGAGAGGGTGCCCGGCGCCGGCGCGGAGATCGCGATCGAAGGAGTCGACGTGCGCGCGGGCGGCCACGTCGTGCTCTCCGGGATCGATCTCCGAATCGAGCCCGGCAGCCACGTGGCGATCGTCGGCCCTTCGGGCGCCGGCAAGTCGAGCCTGGTCGGCCTGCTGCTGGGCTGGCATCGGCCGACCGGCGGCCGACTGGTCATCGACGGCGCAGCGCTGAGCCCCGAGCTTCTCGCTAGCCTGCGCCGCGACACCGCCTGGGTCGATCCCGAGGTGCAGATCTGGAATCGCTCGCTCCTGCGCAACCTGACCTACGGCCAGGACGAGGGGCACGCGCAGGAGCTCGGCCCGATCATCGATCAGGCCGACCTGGTGGCCGTCATGGAGAAGCTGCCCGACGGGCTCCAGACCGAGCTCGGCGAGGGCGGCGGGCTGGTCTCGGGCGGCGAAGGGCAGCGCGTGCGGCTCGCCCGCGGCCTCTTTCGGCGAGGCGTTCGGCTGGCCATCCTCGACGAGCCCTTCCGCGGCCTGGCGCGCTCGCAGCGCTCCGAGCTGTTGCGCCGGGCTCGACAACACTGGCGGAAGGCGACCCTGTTGTGCGTGACGCACGACGTCGGCGAGACCCGACGCTTCGAGCGGGTCGTGGTGATGGAGGGCGGCCGGATCGTCGACGACGGCCACCCGGACGAGTTGGCCGGACGCGACGGCCCCTATGCCCGCATGCTGCGCGCCGAAGAAGAGGTCTGGAATCGGATCTGGGCCGACGCGAGCTGGCGTCGCCTGCGCATCGACCACGGCCGGCTCGTCGAAAAAGGCCGCCCGGGAGACCCCTCGTGAAGCCGGCGGAAGCCTTGTGGTGGCCTCGCTCCCGTCTGGGGGAGGGCCTCGAGACGCTGGCGCGAGAGAGCGGCCTCGAGCGCCACCCCGCCGAGCTGCCGCGCCCGCCCCGCACCCTGGGCGAGCCCGGAGCGCCCTCGGTGGGCGACTGGATCGAGGAGGCGGTCGAGTGGCTGCGCCTCGACTGCGAGCCGGTGATGGCCACCTACGGCGAGCTCGACGACTTCCTGCGGCGGGCGGCGCCGGCCATCCTCCGCATCGAGATCGACGCCGAGGAGCGCTTCCTGCTGCTGATCGGGACCGGCCGCAGCCGGGTCACGCTGCTGGGTTCCGACCACCGTCGTCACCGCATCGATCTCGAGGTGCTGCGCACGTGGCTGGCTCGGGACCTCGAGGCGAAGCGGGCGACCGAGGTCGACGACCTGCTCGAGCAGTCGGGCGTGCGGGGACGGCGCCGGCGGCGCGCTCGCCAGGCCATTCTGCGCGAACAGCTCGGAGCGTGGCCGGTCGAGGGCTGCTGGCTGCTACGCCAGCCGCCCGGCAGCTCCTTCATGAAGCAGGCGCGCGCCGCGGGGTTGCGGCGACTCGCGGCCGGCGGCGCAACCGCCCATCTGATTCAGCAGGTCCTGCTGCTCTCGTCTTGGTGGGTGTTGGGAAAGGCCGTGCTACAGGGAAGGCTCGACCAGGACCTGGCGCTGGTCTGGGCACTCCTGCTGCTCAGCACCACCCCTTTTCGCGTCGCCGAGCACTGGTTTCTCGCCCGCCTCACCACCGCCGCGGGCGGCCTGCTCAAGCGCCGGCTCCTCGAGGGCGCCCTTCGCCTCGAGCCGGAGGAGATCCGTCACCAGGGAGTCGGGCAGTTTCTCGGCAGGGTGATCGACTCGGAAGCGGTCGAGTCGCTGGTTCTGACCGGCGGGCACGTCGGACTGATCGCCGTGGTGGAGCTCGTGCTGGCGCTGCCCATCCTGATCGCGGGCGCCGCCGGGTGGCTCCACGCGGTGGCCCTCGGCGCCTGGATCGCCCTCGCCGCCTGGCTCTGGTGGCGCTACCTGCGCGCCCGCCGCACCTGGACGAGCTCGCGGCTCGGCATCACCCATGACCTGGTCGAGAAGATGGTCGGCCATCGCACGCGCCTGGCGCAGGAGCGGCCCGCCGACTGGCACGACGCCGAGGACCAGGCGGTCGAGAGCTACCTCGAGCTGTCGCGGGAGATGGACCGCGGCGCGGTCGCACTCAAGAGCCTCATCCCGCGCGGCTGGCTGATCGTCGGACTCGCTTGCCTGATCCCGGCGTTCGCGACCGGCGACCTCTCGACCGGCCAGCTGGCGGTGGGCATCGGCGGCGTTCTCTTCTCGTATCGGGCGTTCTGGAAGCTGGTGCGGGGCCTGGCCGACCTCGGCGAGGCGATCGTCGCCTGGGGCAACGTAGCGCCGCTCTTCCACGCCGCCGCGCGGCCCCGCATGCGCGTACCGCCCGGGCTCGCCGCGCGCGGCGAAGCGGCCGAGCCGGTGCGCGAGGGGCGGCTCCTCGAGGCTCGAGAGCTCACCTTCCGTTATCCGGGGCGACCCGAGCCTGTGCTCAAGGGGTGCGACCTGTCGATCTCGGTGGGCGACCGGCTGCTGCTCGAGGGTCCGTCGGGCAGCGGCAAGTCGACCCTGGCGGCGATCCTGGTCGGGCTGCGCTCGCCCGACTCCGGGCTGCTGCTCCTCGGCGGCCTCGATCGCCAATCGCTCGGCGACCGCGGCTGGCGCCGGCGCACCGCCGCCGCGCCGCAGTTCCACGAGAACCACGTCTTCACCGAGACGCTGGCCTT
>JAHEKO010000013.1:3945-7752 GCA_024638355.1 Acidobacteriota bacterium | reverse complement strand
GTGGGAGTACTGGTCGGTCGAAGGCCTGTTCGACGTCCTGGCGACCGAGCTCGCCAATGCGGCGGACCCGCGGCGGAACCCGAGCGCGGGGCGGGTGGCGCTGCTCGCCCGCTTCGATCCGGACTGGGGTTATCCCAGCTTCTTCTACCGCCACACGATGGGCTCGCTCAACGACATCGAGTGGGAGGTGGTCGACTTCTCCACCGGCGACGAGGCGGCCGCACCCTGAGCGGCCGATCGCGCGAACTGTAACGGAGCCGGCCCCCGGCACACCCAATACCAGCGCCGCCGCCGAGCCGGCGGCCCGATCGCTCTCAAGAAACAAAGGAGAACCCAGTCATGAAATCAGCACACTCCGGCTTCGTCTTCCTCGCCACCCTCGCCCTCGTTTCGGCGGCGGCGCTCGGCGCGGCCCCCGCGGCCGCCGAGTCGTGGAACGTAGATTCCAGCCACACCGAGGTCAACTTCTCGGTCAACCACTTCTTCACCCCGGTGAACGGCACCTTCGACGAGTTCGACATCGATCTCGCCTACGACGCCGGCAACCCGACGGCGAGCCGCGTCCGCGTGACGATTCCCGTCGGCAGCATCAACACTCGCAACGAGCGACGCGACGGACACCTGCTCTCGGCCGACTTCTTCGGGGCCGACGACCACGGCGAGATCACCTTCGAGAGCACGTCGGTCAAGGCCGCGGACGACGGCAGCTTGATCGCCACCGGACCGCTCACCATCAAGGGCATCTCGCGGGAGGTGGAGCTGCCGATCACCCTGCTGGGCATCAAGGACATCCCCGCAGAGATGCAGGAGATGCTCGGCGGCGCCAAGAGGATCGCCAGCTTCAAGGCCTCGACCACCCTCGACCGCGGCGATTACGAGGTCGGCACCGGCAGCTGGGCCGCCGACGTCGTGGTCGGCAGCGACGTCGACGTGGAGATCCTCGTCGAAGCGCACCTGCGCTGAGCGCCGCGGTCCGGCATTCTCGCGGGCGGGGCGCGCCCCGCCCGTTTCCATTCGAATCCGGAGCGTCCGGGCCGCGCCTCGTGGCGACGTAGAGGCGCGCGACCGGCGGACGGCGTTCGCTCGGCCGGTTTCGGCTCGCCTTCGAAAGCAGCGGACAGGGTCGATTAGACGGTAGGCTCGGCGCCGATGACCGAGCGCAGTCGGAAGAATCGTCGACCTGCCGGTCCGACGCTCGTTCGCGAGATGGGCCTCCTCGGCCTGGTGGCGACCGGCATCTGCGCCATGATGGGCGCCGCCATCAACGTCATCCCGCTGATGGTGCAGCGCAGCGTTCCGGGCATCGGGCCGTACGTGCTCCCCGCCTACCTGCTGGCGGTGGTGCCCGCACTGCTGGCGGCATTCGCCTACGCCATGCTCGCGTCGGCGATGCCGCGCGCCGGCGGGAGCTATATCTACGCCAGCCGCGTGCTGCACCCGTACCTCGGCTTCGTCGCCAGCTTCTCTCAGTGGTTCGGGCTGAGCATCGCCATGGGAGTCGTGGCCTATCTGGTCATCCCGTTCGTGCGCGACGTCGCCGCCGCCGTTGGATACGAGGAGCTGGCGGGCACGCTCATGAGCGGCCCGGTACGGGTGGGCGTCGCCCTCGCCTTCATCTGGATCTTCACCGGCGTCAATCTGCTCGGGCTGAAGATCTACGAGCGCACGCTGGTGCCGCTGATGTTGCTGATGTTCCTCTGCGGCTCGGTGGTGATCTTCGCCGGCTTCTCGTTCGAGCACGCCGACTTCGCGGCGGCGGCTCTGGCCCGCGACGGCGCGGAGGTGAGCTCGACCGCTCCGAGCGCGTTCGATCTGACGACCTTCCTGGCCGCATCGGTGCTCCTCTTTTCGAGCTTCATCGGCTTCGATTCGATCGCCCAGGCCGGCGGCGAGGCGAAGAACCCGAGCCGCAACCTCCCCCTGGCGATCGCCATCACCATTCTGGTGGTCGGCGGCTTCTACTTCTTGTTCACCGCCGCGATCTACCACGCCGTGCCCTGGCAGTACGTCGCCGAGCGGGCAGCCGCCGAAGACCTGACGGCGCCCGGCCTTCTCGGCTACCTGTTGAGTCCGAAGTGGACGGTGATCATCGTCGCCGGCGCGGCGATCGCCCTCATCAACGACCTACCGGCCATGCTCCTCGGCGTCTCGCGCCTGATGTTCGCTTGGGCCGAGGACGGCATCTTCCCGGGCTTCGTCACCGCCGTCAGCGAGCGCTACCACGCCCCCTGGGTCGCCATCGTGCTGTCGAGCGGCATGGCGTCGCTGAGCATCCTCGGCTGCCACTTCGCCGGCGACTTCTTCCTGGGGGTCGATCTGCTGGTCACCTCGATGCTGGTGAACTTCCTGCTCATGTGCCTGTCGATCGCCTTGCTGCCTCGCCGGAATCCGACGATCGCGGCGCGCGCCAGCCTATTCAAGAGCCCGCGCCTCCGCTCGGCCCTGGGTCTCGCGGGCGCAGCGCTGCTGGCCGTCTATCTGGTCGTCCACATCACCAAGGATCTCTCGGCCGAGCTCGACGCCTGGTACCTGCACTCCACCTGGCTGTGGGCGATCGTGATGGCGTTGGCGACGCTGCTCTTCGTCAGCAAGTGGGCACGACTGCGCCGCGACCCCGAAGCCCTCCAACGCTTCAAAGACCTCCCCCCGATGTAACGCCCGGACCCGTGCCGGGCGAACCAGAGAATGCGCCGAAGGCGCTACCGCCCGGAACCGTGCCGGGCGAACCGACCGGCGCCCCCCACAGGTGGGGGCGCTACCGCGTTCGGGGTCAAGCCGAGGCGGACCTACGCCGCAGCTGGCCGCAGGCCGCGTCGGCTTCCAGGCCGCGGCTCTCGCGGAGGTGCGCGCGGGCCCCGGCGGCGCGCAGATCCTTTAGAAAGCCGATCGCGCGGTTGCGGCTCGGGCGCTCGTAGGGTAGGCCCTCGACCGGGTTGTACATCAATAGATTGACGTGGGCGCGCAGGTCGCGGGCGGTGCGGGCGAGCTCGGCGGCGTGCTCGCGAAGATCGTTGACGCCGGCGAGCAGGCAGTATTCGAGCGTGACCTCGCGGCCGGTCTTGTCGAGGTAGCGGCGGCACGCCGGCAGGAGAGCGGCGAGGGAGATGCCCTCGGCCCACGGAATGAGCTGGGCGCGCAGCTCGTCGTTGGGCGCGTGCAGGCTGAGCGCCAGCGTCGCCCGCAACCCCTCCTCCGCCAGGCGATCGATCTGCTTCGGCAGCCCTACCGTGCTGACGGTGATCCGCCGCTGACCGATACCCAGGCCCCAGTCGGCGCTCATGCGCCGCACCGCTTCGACCGTTACGTCGTAGTTGGCGAGCGGCTCGCCCATGCCCATGAAGACGACGTGGCTCAGACGCTCGCCGCGCTCGGCCAAGAGATCGGCGGCCGCGAGCGTCTGCTCGAGGACCTCGCCGACGCTCAGGTTGCGGAGCGAGCCGCCGATTCCGCTGGCGCAGAAGCGGCAGCCGACGTCGCAGCCGACCTGGGTGCTGACGCAGATCGTGCGGCGGCGCTCGGCACCGGGCGCCGGGATCATCACGCTCTCGGTCGTCAGGCCGTCGAACCAGCGGAGCAGCAGCTTGACCGTGCCCCCCGGCGCCGTCGAGCGCGCGACCTCGGTACCGGTGCGGACGTCGAGCCGGGCCTCGAGTGCCGCCCGCAGGGCGGCAGGCAGATCGGTCATCGCCGCGAAGTCGCGCGCCCGCCGCTCGTAGGCCCAGGCCAGGATCTGCCGCGCGCGGTACGCCGGCTCGCCGATCTCCGCCAAGAGCGTGACGAGCGCCTCCGGGCTCAGGTCGAGAAGGG
>JAHEKO010000013.1:0-3845 GCA_024638355.1 Acidobacteriota bacterium | reverse complement strand
GCCGCGAAGTCGCGCGCCCGCCGCTCGTAGGCCCAGGCCAGGATCTGCCGCGCGCGGTACGCCGGCTCGCCGATCTCCGCCAAGAGCGTGACGAGCGCCTCCGGGCTCAGGTCGAGAAGGGCGCGGCGGGCGGGCACGAACGCGAGTATAGGGCGATGCTAGAGTGTGCAAACATCTGAAAACCCTCCATGGAGAGACCATGAGCCCAGAAGGCGGACGGCCCCGAATCCGTGAGGGCATCGTGGCGCTGGCGCTGGCGGCTGCCCTCGCCGGCTGCGGCGGCGGCGAGGTCGTCGAAGCACCCGAGGTGATTCGGCCGATCAAGATGATGGAGGTCGGGCCGGCGGCCTCGCTCTTCGAGCGCGAGTTCCCGGGCCGCGTCGAGGCGACGCTGGAAGCCCAGGTCGGCTTCGAGGTCGCGGGTCGGCTGGCCGCGTTGCCGGTAGCCGAGGGCCAGGCCGTGCGCAAAGGCCAGCTTCTCGCCCGGCTCGATCCGGCGGACTTCGAGGCGCGCAGGGCCGCCGCGGAGGCCGATCTCAATGCGGCGCAGGCCGACTTCGCGCGGTATGAGGAACTGCTCGAGAAGGACGCGGTGTCGAAACGCGAGTACGAGGCCCGTCGCCGCAACTTCGAGGTCGCGCAGGCGCAGCTCCAGATCGTGCAGAAGGCGCTGAACGACACCCGGCTCGTGGCTCCCTTCCGCGGTCGGGTGGCGCGCAAGCTGGTCGACGACTACCAGAGCGTCTCGGCGAAGCAGCCGGTGGTCCTGCTGCAGGACATCTCCGCGCTCGAGATCCGGGTGAGCGTGCCGGAGGCCGACCTGGCGCTGGGAGATCCGACCGCCCCGATTCCCGAGGTCGACGCGCGCGTCGAGGTGACGTCCTTCCCCGATCGCTCCTTCCCCGCCCGGCTGGCGGAGATCTCGACCGCGGCCGATCCCGTCACGCGTACCTTCGAGGCGACCTTCGCCTTCGAGCCGGAGAGCGACGTCCGCGTGCTGCCCGGCATGACCGCCCGGGTCCGTGTCTCGACGGACAAGAGCGCGCGGCAGGCGAGCGCGGGCTACGCGATCCCGTCCGCCGCCACCGTCGTCGGCGACGACGGCCGAGCCTACGTCTGGAAGGTCGACGCCGACAGCATGCAGGTCAGCCGGGCCCCCGTCGAGCTGGGCGCCCTGCGGCAGGACGACGTTCTCGTCGAGAGCGGCCTCGTCGAAGGCGAGCTGGTCGCCACCTCCGGCGTGCACCACCTGCGCGAGGGGATGCGGGTGCGCCGAATGGCTCCATGAATCTGGCCGAGTACTCGATCAACAACCGGGTCGTCATCCTGGTGATGACCGCCGTCCTGCTGGTCGGCGGCTACCAGGCGTTCAACGGCATGAGCCGGTTGGAGGATCCCGAGTTCACCATCAAGGACGCGCTGGTGGTGACGCCGTACCCCGGAGCGTCGGCGCAGGAGGTCGAGGAGGAGGTCACCGACCGCATCGAGAAGGCGGTGCAGCAGCTCAGCCAGCTCAAGGAGATCGAGTCCAGGTCCGAGCGCGGCCTCTCCACCCTCACGGTCACCATCCAGGATCGGTTCGACAAGAGCTCTCTGCCCCAGGTGTGGGACGAGCTGCGGCGCAAGGTGGGAGACGTGCAGCGGCAGCTGCCGCCCGGCGCCGGGCCGTCGATCGTGGTCGACGACTTCGGCGACGTCTTCGGCATGTTCGGCGTCGTCTACGGCGACAGCTACAGCTACGCCGAGATCAAGGAGGTCGTCGATCTGCTCCGCCGCGAGCTACTCCTGGTTCCGGACGTGGCGAAGATCGACACCTTCGGCGAGCGCACCGAGGCGGTCTTCGTCGAGATCAACCGCGTGCGCATGTCGCAGCTCGGAGTGCCGCCGGCGGCGATCGTCGACGAGCTGCAGCAGCGCAATCTGGTCAGCAACTCCGGCCGGGTCAAGGTGGGCAGCGAGTTCATCACGCTCAGCCCGACCGGCGTCTTCCAGACGGTCGAGGACTTCGAGTCGCTGCTGATCCGCGGCGGCGACCAGCAGATCTATCTGCGCGACGTCGCCGCCGTCCGGCGCGGCTACGTCGAGCCGCAGACCGAGGCGATCCGCTACAACGGCAACCCCGCCATCGGAATCGGCATCTCCACCGTCTCCGGCGGCAACGTGGTCACCATGGGCGAGGCCCTCAAGCGACGCTTGGACGAGCTCCAGGAGGAGATCCCCCTCGGCATCGAGTTCGGCACGGTGTCGGTGCAGTCCGAAGCCGTCGAGAACGCCATCAGCGGCTTCGTCGTGAGCCTGATCCAGGCGGTGGCCATCGTGATCGTCGTGCTCCTCTTCTTCATGGGCGTGCGCAGCGGCCTGCTGATCGGCTTCATTCTCGTGCTCACGATCATGGGCAGCTTCATCTTCCTGAGCGGCATGGGAGTGGCGCTCGAGCGAATCTCGTTGGGTGCGCTGATCATCGCGCTGGGGATGCTGGTCGACAACGCCATCGTGGTGGTGGACGGCATGCTGGTCCGAATGGGCAAAGGCGTGCCGGCCGAGAAGGCGGCGAGCGAAGTGGTGGCGCAGTCATCGGGACCGCTGCTCGGCGCCACCGTGATCGCCATCCTCGCGTTCGCCGCGATCGGCACCTCGCAAGACGCCACCGGCGAGTTCTGTCGATCGCTCTTCCAGGTGGTGATGGTGTCGCTCCTCCTCTCCTGGGTCACCGCGGTCACCGTCACGCCGGTCCTCGGTGCCATGCTGCTCAAGCCGCCCAAGCAGAAAGAGGGCGCGCCGGAGGACCCCTACGACGTCGGCTTCTACCGGACGTTCAAGAGTTTCCTGCGCGCCGTCATCCGCGCTCGCTGGCTGACGGTGTTGGTGGTGGTCGGCATCTTCGCGGCCGCCATCTACGGCTTCGGCTTCGTCGAGAACAGCTTCTTTCCACCGTCGACCCGCCCGCAGCTGATGGTGGATTTCTGGATGCCCCAGGGCACCCACATCGACGACACCACGGCGCGTGTGGCCGAGATCGAGGCGCACCTACTGGAGCAGGACGGAGTCACCAGCGTGACCTCGCTGCTGGGCAGGGGCGGCCTGCGATTCCTCCTCACCTACCAGCCGGAGCGCGCCAACACCGCCTATGCCCAACTGCTGGTGGACGTCGAGGATCCGGCGCGGATGGATACCCTGCTGCCGGAGATCGAGGCCTATCTGGCGGAGGCTTATCCCGAGGCGATGGGCTTCGCCGCGCGCTTCCAGCTCGGACCCGGCTCGGCCGGCAAGATCCAGGCCCGCTTCGGCGGCCCCGATCCCGACGAGCTGCGTCGCCTCGCCAGCCGGGCGACGGCGATCATGCACGCCGACTCGAACGCCAAGGCGATCCGCACCGACTGGCGCCAGCGGGTCAAGGTGCTGCGCCCGGTGATCGACGACGAGCGCGCCAACCTCAACGGCATCCACCGCGCCGACGTGGCTCGAGCCCTGATGGAGGCGTTCCAGGGCCAGACCGTCGGCGTCTACCGTGAGGGCGACCTCCTGCTGCCGATCGTTCTGCGCGCCGAGGAGCCGTACCGGAGCGACGTCGAGAGCGTCAACCAGCTGCAGATCTGGAGCCCGGCGGCGGGACGGATGATCCCGCTGCGTCAGGTGGTCACCGGCTTCGAGACCGGTTCCGAGGACGAGATCATCATTCGCCGCGACCGCACCCGGACCATCACCGCCTTCTCGGATCCGATCAGCGGTCCGGCCAGCAACCTCTTCGCCCGCCTGCGGCCGCAGGTCGAAGCGATCGAGATCCCCCGCGGCTACACCCTCGAGTGGGGCGGCGAATACGAGGACTCGGGGCGGGCGCAGGGCGC
>JAHEKO010000326.1:3038-4861 GCA_024638355.1 Acidobacteriota bacterium | reverse complement strand
TCGGCCGCCACGAGAACATCTGTCCCTATCTCCACCTGCCGGTGCAGTCCGGCTCGAACTCGGTGCTCAAGCGGATGGCGCGGGGCTACACCGCGGAGTCGTACCTCGACCTGGTCGAGCACCTGCGCCGGGCGCGACCGGGCATCGCCCTGTCGACGGACTTGATCGTCGGCTTTCCGGGCGAGACCGAGAGCGACTTTCGCGCCACCCTCGATCTGGTGCGAGAGGTGCGATTCGCCTCGATCTACGCTTTCAAGTACTCGCCGCGCCCCGGAACCGCCGCGCCGGCGCTGCCGGACCAGGTCGACCCCGACGACGCCGACCGTCGGCTGCAGGCCATCCTCGCCGCGCAGGCGGAGATCCAGAAGGACCTCAACAGCCGGCTGGTGGGGGAGGTCTTCGACGTTCTGGTGACCGGGTGGGGGAGTCGCCCCGGCACGGTTACCGGGCGAACCCCCTGCCACCGCGTCGTCCATCTGCCCTTCCAGCCGGGACCCGGCGGACTGCCTCTCGGTCGCCTGGTGGCGGCACGCGTCGAGCAAGCCAACCCGCACAGCCTGATCGCGAATCCGGTCTAGGCGAGAGAGAGACCATGACTACCGACGAGAGCGAACCCACGAAAGTGCCCACCGAGTCGATCCGGATGGAGGTCAAGGGTCTGATGCTCGATCCGACCTCGAACCTGCCCATCGTGATCCTGCGCGACGAATCGAGCAACTCCTTCCTGCCGATCTGGATCGGCGTCTTCGAAGCCAATGCGATCGCCCTGCGGATCGAGGGCGTAGAGACCCCGCGGCCGATGACTCACGACCTGATGCGGTCGTTCCTCGAGGACCTCGGCGTGACGGTGACCCAGATCCTGATCAGCGACCTCCGCGACAACACCTTCTTCGCCGAGATCCACCTGACCCTCGATCAGCGACGGTTCACCATCGACTCGCGGCCGAGCGACGCGCTGGCGCTCGCCCTGCGCACCGAGGCGCCGATCTTCGTCCGCCAGGCGGTGCTCGACAAGGCGCAGTCGATCGACCTCGCCGGCAACCTCGAGGACGACGAGCGGCTCAAGAAGTGGCTCGAGGACGTCAGCCCCGAAGATCTGGGCAAGTACAAGATGTAGCGCGAGCGGCGCTCGTTCGGCACGGTAACTCTCTGCTCGTCAACGCTTTACACCCGATGTCGGCGCGCCGACATCATGGTGTCGCCACCATACCTTGGGGTCGCGGGAGCCATTCGCTACCAGATCTTGTGTTCCATCGCGGAACCCCATACACTTCACGGCGCGAATGATCATCGCGATCACCAATCAAAAAGGTGGCGTGGGCAAGACGACTACGGCGATCAACCTCGCCGCGGCCCTGGCCTCCAAGGGTCTGAGCACCCTGCTCATCGACCTCGACCCGCAGGCCAACAGCTCGATGTCGTTCATCGACGTCCACAAGGTGGAGAAGACGGTCTACGAGTCGCTGGCCGAGCGCGAAGTGCACCTCGAGGAAGTCATCCAGCGGGTCGACGACATGCCGACCCTCGCGGTCGCGCCCTCGTCGATCTCGCTGGCCAAGATCGAGTCGAAGCTGCTCGGAGAGTTCGACAGCTACTACCGGCTCAAGGACGAGCTCGACCGCATCAAGGACACCTACGACTACGTGGTGATCGACACGCCGCCGACGCTCGGGATCATCACCGTCAACGCCCTGGTGGCCGCGACCCATGTGCTGATCCCGATCCAGTCGAGCTACTTCGCCCTCGAAGGCACCGATGACCTGCTCGAGACCATCGACAAGATCAAGATGCGGGCCAACCCCGAGCTCCAGATTCTGGGCGCC
>JAHEKO010000326.1:0-2938 GCA_024638355.1 Acidobacteriota bacterium | reverse complement strand
CTCCAGCGGAAGGACCTGACGCCGTTCGAAGAGGCCGAGGGCTTCCAGGCGCTCAAGGATCGCTACGACTACACCCACGACCGCATCGCCGGCGCGGTGGGTCGTTCCCGCACGATGGTGACCGAGAGCCTGCAGCTGCTCAAGATGCCGCGCCGGGCACGGGAGGCGGCGCAGGCTCTGAACGTGCAGTCGCGCTCGGTGCTGCTCGAGGTGATGCGAGCCGCGAGCGACGAGGACCAGATGATCTCGCTGCTCGAGAAGGTCTCGGACCACCGGCTGACGCGCGATGACCTGCGTGACGAGGCGCGGCGCCGCACGGCCGCGCGGCGATCGAGCCGCAGGCGGCGCAAGCCGCACACCTTCAAGTTCCGCTCGCCGGACAAGACCTACAGCCTGTCGCTGAGCTTCCGCAAGAGCGAGGTCGAGCGCGAGGATCTGATCAGCGCCCTCGAGAACGTTCTGACCGAGCTCCGCGCCGCCCGCGGCTGACCCGTCTGCCAGGAGTCGGGGCCGGCGCACACCGGAAGGCGGCTGCCAAGCGCGGTCGCCGGCTGGGGAGTTGGGCGCTTTGGACCCTCTGAGAGGTTGGGTTTCTGCTACCGAACGCTGCTCATATCCAACGTCCGATAAGATATATTATGTAAACCTGACTAAGGACAGGCGGGCGGCGGCCCCCGCTTCCCTGGTTTCGACTGCTTCTCCCTCGCGGTCGCCGCTGAGGTTGGCCAAGGGCGGAAGTGGCCGTGGTCTTGGCCGGCGCTGGCCCCCATACCGGACTAGAATGCCGGGGGTCGAGGCGCGGTGTCTCGACATAACCTGCGGGGATCGACCATGTCCGAGAAGGTATTCAAGAAGATCAACGTCACCGGCTGCTCCACCGAGAGCTACGAAAAGGCGATCGACGTCGCCGTCGCCAAAGCGGGCGAGAGTCTGCGCGGAATGGCCTGGTTCGAGGTCACCGAGATGCGCGGCGCGGTCTCGGACGGCGCCGTGACCGAGTACCAGGCGACGGTCGAAGTCGCGTTCCGGGTCGACTGAGCTGCGCTCGCGCCGGCGACGCTGGCCCGCTCCGGCGCCAGCGCAGCGCACGGGAGTCCCCGGGCGGCCTGCCTACGTCAAGGGCCCCCGCTCTCCGCCGCTCGGCACAGCTTCTGCTCGGCGAGCGCGTCGGCCAGAGCGCTCGCGAGGAGGCGGTGTGCGGCGGGAGTGGGATGGGGGTCCAACGGCGGATCGAGCTGATAGACCCGGTGACGCGTCCAGGTGAGGGGCAGGTGGACGATCCCCAGCTCGTCTTGCATCCTCACGATCTCGCTCGCGACCTCGGGGTCGAGCTCCGAGAGCTCGGCCGAATTGACCACCGGCACTCCGCCGGCGACCGTCGTCATCCGCCGCAGAGCCGCGCGGTACCCGTCGAGGCCGACCATGTGGCGGTAGCCTTCCGGCACCCTCTCGATGTCGGTCTCGACGACGTAGTTGAGATGCTCCTGGGCCGCGAATCGGAACCACCGCTTGGAGCCGGTGAGCTGCTCGATCCTGGCCAGCAGGAGCGATCGGTTGCGCGCCGGCACGGCGACGTCCCTGAGCAGAAAGAACGGCAACGCCAGGTCGTTGCTGGTGAAGAGCACCAGAATGCAGTCCGGGGCGTAGTCGCTGCCCACGCTCTCGAGGAGCGCCGCCTGCTGATAGGTGTTGTAGCCGGGAACCGCGACGTTGATCACCTCGACCCGGTCGCGACCGCGCGACTCGAGCTCGCGGGCGAGCTGAGCGCCGACGGTCTGCCCGTAGCTCACGCCCCAACCGAAGGCCTGCGAGTCCCCCAGCAGCAGAATGCGGTCGGCACCGGCCTGCCGGCCGCGGTCGTAGCTCCTCTCGGCCCGCAGCGCCTCGGCATTGGTCCGCAGCCGCGCGCCCTTGAAGCAGGTATCCAGATTGGGGATCAGGCGGAAGACGACGTCCAGATCGGAGGTCGGCCACAAGATGTCGCCCAGCAACGACTGCTCCTCCTGGGTCGCGCAGTCGCCGGCATAGGGCACCGGCGACGGCATGCGCGCCCAACCGAGCTCGGCGGCCTCGCCGTCGCTCCACAGGAACCGCTGCAGACGAAGGCTCCCCTCGCCCACGATCAAGGCGACGGCTACCCCGCCGAGCAAGGCCAGCACACGATGGGTCCAACGCCGGATCGGGGCTCGCATCAGTGGGGTCTCGCGGGCACGCGCCATTCTAGGCAAAGCTCGAATGCATGGCACCCCGTTTGCTCCCTATAATCTTGACCTCGGCATCGAGAGCCCCCGCATGCGCCGCCTGGACCGCTACATCATCACCGAGACGCTGAGTCCCGTCAGCCTCGGCTTCCTGATCTACACCAGCCTGTTGCTGGTCCAGTTCCTCTTCCGCTCGGCCGAGATGATCATCCGCCGCGGCGTGCCGGCCGAGACGGTCCTCAAGCTGCTCGCCGCCAGCCTGCCCAACATCGTGGTCCTCACGATTCCGATGTCGCTCTTGTTCGGCATCCTGGTGGCGATCGGCAAGCTGTCGAGCACGAGCGAGCTGACGGCGCTGCGCTCGGTCGGGGTCAGCCTCTTCTACCTCTTCCGCCCGATCTTCGCGGTGTCGCTGGTGCTGTCGCTGATCAACGTGGGGCTGATGCTCTACGCCTTGCCGGCGGGAAACACCGCGCTGCAGAAGCTGCAGTTCGACATCATCCGCAACAGCGCGACGCAGCAGGTGGAGCCCCGCGTGTTCTACGAGGACTGGCAGGGCCTGGTCGTCTACGTCTCGGAGATCCGCCCCGGCGAGGACCTGTGGCGAGGGGTCTTCCTCGCCAACAACATCCCCGGCGCCGACGCCGACATCACCGTCGCCGAGACCGGGCGGGTGCGCTCGGAGCCGAGCGACGACGGCCGGTTGGTGCTGCATCTCGAGAATGCGGTCACCCACA
>JAHEKO010000325.1 GCA_024638355.1 Acidobacteriota bacterium | reverse complement strand
CGGGAATCGCCAGCGCCGCCGCCGGGATCTTCGGCACGTCGTCGCGGTAGCGCGTCGAGCCGGTGTGCGCGAAGCGCTGATTCCCGGTACCGATCGAGCGGATCAGGATGGCCGCGGCGCCTTTGCTCGCGGCCTCCGCCGGGCCGTTGCGGCGTACGACTCCAGCCTCGCCGTAGCCGCGGCCGGTGCGGGTTCGCTCGGTCTTGCGGTCGACGAAGACGATCTTGCCGCGCACCCGCTGCTCCGGCAGCTCGGCGAGGGCTGCGAGATCGGGCACGCGGACCACCTCGGCCGTGATTCCGCCTTGCGGAGTGCCCACGCTCCCGCCGAGGGCGAGCAGCACCGTCTCCTGCGGGTAGGGCTCGAGGATGCGGCCCACGGCCGCGCCCCGTACCCAATGGGGCACCGTGACCGGCTCGGTGCGAACGTCGTCGAATCCGAGCTTGCCGAGCTCCCGGACCGCCCAGGCCACCGCCGCCCGGTCCCCCGGCGATCCGGCGAGCCGGTGTCCGACCTCGACCGTCAGCGAGCGCAACAGCTCGTAGGCGAGATCGTCGGCCAGGGCTCGGTCGCGCAGCTCGACGACGGTCTGGTCGAGACGGGAGCCCTCGTCGCCGAGGGCGACGATCGTGAGGGCGAGGCAACACGCCAGCGCTAGCCGTAGTGCAGTCAAAGTCGGCGAATCGTAGCAAAGCCGCGACGCTCCGAGCGCCACCCGCGTAGTATCGGCCGCATGAGCGATGCCACCACCCAGCACCGCGGAGCGGCCGAGGGCATGACCGCGAGCTGCGGCGTGTTGACGGTGAGCGACAGCCGGACCCGCGAGACCGACAGCGGCGGCGACCTGATCGTCGAGAGCCTCGCCGCCGCCGGCCACGAGATCGCTCGGCGCGAGCTGGTAAAGGACGAGCCGCACGAGATCGGCCGGGTTCTCGGCGACTGGATCCGCGACCCCGAAGTCGAGGTGGTGCTGACCACCGGCGGCACCGGCATCTCGAAGCGCGACGGCACCGTGGAGGTCGTCGAGCGCTTCCTCGACAAGCGGATCGACGGCTTCGGCGAGCTCTTCCGGATGTTGAGCTGGGAGGAGATCGGCTCGGCGGCGATGCTCAGCCGCGCCGTCGCCGGCCTCGCCCAGGGCACCCTGATCTTCGCCCTCCCCGGCTCCCGAGCCGCGGTGAAGCTCGCACTCGACAAGCTGATCGTGCCCGAGCTGCCGCACCTGCTCTTCGAGCGGGGGCGGTGAAAGACGCGATGATTGCCGCGGAATCGCTCCGCCGGTAGACTTCCTGCCTCAACCGAGGTCGACGCATCGAGCCGCGCGGCTCCGCGAGTTTTCATGGATCCCCCTGCCGAGAAGATCCCCCTGGTCATCCTCGCCGGCAGCGCGAAGCAGGGGGAGACCGTCGCCGACGAGCACTCGCATCGGCTCTATGGGCCGAAGGGGCTGAAGATCCGGCTCGCCGGGCGGCCGCTTATCGACGTCATCATCGAGCGATTCCGCCAGAACGGCGCCTTCGGCCCGATCTTCATCGCCGGACCGGCGAACCGCTACGGGGAGTCTCGCGGAGCGGCGACGGTGATCGATACCGACGCCGACTTCGGACGCAACATCCGGGCGGCGCTCGACTCGGTGGTGGCACGCCTCTCGCCCGGCGCCACGATGTTCACCACCTGCGACGTGATTCCGGATCCGGCCGAGCTCGAGCGGCTGGTAGCCGACTATCGCGCGCACACGCCGCTCGACTTCTGGTTTCCGCTGATCCGGGTGCCGGACGATCCGAGCGAGCTCGGCGCCTCGGCCGAGAAGCGGCAGTATCTGGTCGTCCCCGACGGTGCCGCGGAAGCGGTGAAGATCCTCCCCAGCCACCTGGTGATGGTCGATCCCCGGGCGCTTCGGCTGACCCTCATCTTCAAGTCGTTCCAGCTCGCCTATCGCAGCCGCACCCGCCCGGTCTTCACGCGCTTCCTCTACATCACGAGCGGCGTCCTGTGGTTCCTGATCCGGCGCGACGTGAGCAATCTCTTCCGGTTGCGGCCGCCGTTCCTCACGCCCATCGTGATGTTCAACGCCGCTCTCATGTCGCACCGCGTCGGCACGGGAAGCATCACGCAGCGCCAGCTCGAAACCCATCTCCACCAGATCTTCGGCAACGAGCCGCATCGGCGGCTCTATCGAAACCGAACGGGCCGGGTACCGGCTCTCGAAGGGCTCTCTCTGGCCCGCGACATCGATACCGAGGAGGAGGCCGAAGAGATGGCCGTCGAGATCGCGCGCTAGCGCCGGCTCGACTCGAGTGGCTCAGCCGCCGGCGCCGAATTGAAGCTCCGTCTCGGGCGGCAGGGTCCGGATCGAGATGACGCGCGCGCGCTTGTCGGCGCTCCAGTCCACCTCGAGACCGAACTCGATCTTCTCGCCGATCTCGAGGGCGCTCGTGTCGACCTCCTCGGCGAGGTCGAACTTCATCGTCATCGCCTTCATCGGCTCCGGATCGCCCAGGATGCCGATGAAATCGGGGATCGCCTCGTGGCGAATGGTGATCCGGTTGCCGGGGGGCTCCGGCGCCGGCAGGCCCTGCACCTCGCCTCGCACGGTGTAGACCTTCACCGGCGGCCACTGCTCGACCGGCTCGGAGCCGCAGCCCGCGAGCCCGGCGGTCGCCAGCAAGGCGACCAGCTCGATGGCGCGGAGGCGAGTCAACCTAGCCTCCCAGATGCTGCTCGAAGAAGGCGAGCGTCTTTTCCCACGCGTCGGTGGCGGCCGTCTCGTTGTAGCGGCTTCCCGAGGGGTTGGCGAAGGCGTGATCGGCGTCGGGGTAGACGTGAATCGACGCCGACTTCCCCATCGCCTCCATCGCCGCCTCGAACTCGCGCACGCTCTCGACCGGGATGCCGCCATCGAGCTCGCCGAACAGGCCGAGGATCGGGGCGCTGATCGGGGCGAGATCGGACTCCTCGGTCATCACCCGGCCGTAGTAGATGACCGCGGCGTCGAGATCGTCGCCCAGGAGCGCCGCCGCTCGCAGCGACCAGCCGCCGCCGAAACACCAGCCGACGCTGCCCACGCGGATCGCGCCTTGCGCGTCCAGATAGCCGTGCGCTTGCCGCAGATTCTCCTCGAGCCGGTCGGTCTGCTCCATGGAGGCGCGCATCAGCTTCATGGCGCCGTCGCGATCGGTGGCCACCTCGCCCTCGTACATGTCGACGGCGAGCGCCAGATAGCCTTCGCCGGCCAGGCGATCGGCCATTCGCTTGATGTTGTCGTTGAGGCCCCACCACTCCTGGATGACGATCACGCCCGGGAACGGTCCGTCGCCCGCCGGCCGAGCCAGATAGCCCTCGATGTCGGTATCGCCGATGCGGGCGTAGGTGACAGCCGAGCCGGCGATCTCTCCCGCCGGCTCGACGCCGGCCGCCGGGCTGGGAGCCGGCGTGTCGCCGGCATGCTCGCGGCCCATGCGCTCCACGAGATCGTCGCCGGCGGGTGAGCACGCCGGAAGCGTCAGGATCGCGGTCGTGGCCAGGGCTGTCAGGAAGTGTCTCGTCATGGCGTAGCTCGCGGGCGGATAGACTCTCTTGCGGACCGCCGACCCTATCACCGGAACATTGGCCGTCCCCATTCCGTACAGACTGATGGCGGCCTGCGCCGCCGATCCACAATTTTCAAGCATCGAGCAAGGAACACCAGGAGGTAGGTCATGAGGAAATCCGCCGTCTACGGCTTGGCGCTGCTCTTGTGCGCGAGCGCCGTCACCGCCGAGAGCCACAGCTACGACACCAAGCGCGCGAGCATCTTCGAGAGGTTGGACGCCCTGGAGGCGAACGAGGAAGGGCAGAGCGCGGGCGAGCGCCTGCAGGCGTTCATCGACCTCTTCTTCGAGTATCAGCTCAACGAGTATCCGACGTTTGCCACCTTCATCGGAATCCCGGGCGATCACGACCGATGGGCCGACAACTCGCTCGAAGCGGTGGCGCGGCGGGACGCGGACGAGGTGCGGGCGCTCGAGGCCTTCGAGAGCATCCCCCGCGCCGAGCTCGAGGGGGTCGATCGGCTGAACTACGACCTGATCATGGAGCAGCTGTTGGACGGAGTGAAGTCGCAGAAGTTCCACGGCGACTATCTGGTCGTCTCCCAGATGAGTGGCGTGCAGCAGAATGTGGCGCGCGCGCTGGCGATGATGCCCGGGCGCAACGTCGAGGACTACGAGAACATTCTCGGCCGTCTCGAAGGCGTTCCCTACCTGGTCGACAACGTGCTGACGAGGCTCGCCAAGGGGCTCGAGAAAGGCGTTACCCCGCCGCGGGTCACCCTGCGTGACGTGCCCCAGCAGGTCAAGAACCAGATCGTCGACGACCCGATGTCGAGCCCCATGCTGCGCGCCTTCGGGAAGATGCCCGACTCGATTGCGGCCGACGAGCAGGAACGCCTGCGAACGGCGGCCGCGGCCACCTATAGCGAGAAGATCGTGCCGGCCTTCCAGAAGCTGCACGACTACCTGGTCGAGACCTACATCCCGGGCGCGCGCGAGACCATCGGCATGTCGGCCCTGCCCGACGGCCAGGAGTGGTACGCGTTCAACGCCAGCCAGTTCACCACCACCGATCTGAGCCCGCAGGAGATTCACGAGATCGGCCTGGCCGAGGTCGCGCGGATCCGCGGCGAGATGGAGGCGATCATCGAGCAGGTCGAGTTCGAAGGCACGTTCGAGGAGTTCTTCGACTACCTGCGCACCGATCCGCAGTTCTACTTCGAGGAAGCGGACGAGCTGCTGGCCACCTACCGCGATATCGCCAAGCGCGCCGACCACGAGCTGGTCAAGCTCTTCGGCCACCTGCCGCGCCTGCCGTACGGAGTCGTTCGGGTGCCGGAGTACGCCG
>JAHEKO010000324.1 GCA_024638355.1 Acidobacteriota bacterium | reverse complement strand
AACAGGCCGTGGGCGCTTTCGTGGAAGATGAAGGTGAACGCTTCGAGCGGCTTGTCGGTGCCGAGCCAGCAGAAGCGGCAGCGGCGCCAGTCGAGACGCGGCTGGAAGTGCTCCTTGTACGCTTCGCGAACGAAGCTCTTGACTCCATCGGCGCCGAGGATCAGATCGGCGCCGGCAAACTCGTCGAGCGAGGTGACCTCGCGCTCGAACTCCAGCCGCACGCCCAGCTCGCGGCAGCGCTCCTGCAGGATCAAGAGGAGCTTCTGCCGCGACAGCGCCGAGAACCCGTGTCCGGTCGACACCGTGCACTCGCCGGCGTAGTAGGTCTCGATGTCGCGCCAGTAGATGAAGTTGTCGGTGATCGCCCGGTAGGTCTGGGGGTCGGCCTCCTCGAAGTTCCCCAGCGTCTCGTCGGAAAAGACGACGCCGAAGCCGAAGGTGTCGTCGGGCCGGTTGCGCTCGACGATGGTGATCTCGCAGTCCGGGTTCGCCTTCTTCATCAAGATGGCGAAGTAGAGGCCGGCGGGACCGCCGCCGATGCTGACGATGTTCATCAGCGGCTACTGGCGTTTCGCGAGAGGCGACGGTAGCATCGTTGCGAATGCAATTGGTTTCGACCTCAGCCGCCTTCGAGCGACGCCAGAGCGGAATCGGCATCGTCGAAGGCCTCGATGACGCCGAGGAGCTGGGTGATCTGGAGCACCGCGGCGATCTTGTCCGAGAGGCCGACCAGGATCAGCCGTCCGCCCTCCGTGCGGATGGCGTTGTGGGCCGCCACCAGCTCGCCGATCCCGGAGGAGTCGATCTTGCTCACCCGGTTCATGTTGAGCAGGATGTTGCGCGCTCCCGACTCCCGGGCCTCGCCAATGGCATCGCGCAGCTGGGCGTCGAGTCCGATCGTGACGCGGCCGGTGACGTCGATGACGACGGTCTCCTTCATCGTCGCATCAGGATACCAGGGCGGCCTTCGCCGTGAGCCGCGGACCCGGCCGGCGCAATCTACTCGAGCGCCTGCTCGGCATCTTCACCGAGGTGCGCGCCGGCGAGGGCTGGTTGACACTCGCCATGGCGCTCCTCGTCTTCCTGCTGCTGACCGCCTACTACATGATCAAGCCGGTGCGCGAGGCCCTCATCCTGCAAGAGGGCGGCGCCGAGGTGAAGAGCTACCTCGTCGCGGTGATGGCGGTCCTGCTCTACTTCCTGGTCCAGGGCTACGCCAAGCTGGTGTCGCGCTACGAGCGCACGCGGTTGATCACGATCGTCACCTGCATCTTCATCGCCTGCCTCGCCGGCTTCTGGGTTCTCGGCCGCCTCGGCGTGCCCTACATCGGCATGGCCTTCTTCATCTGGGTCGGCATCTTCAGCGTGATGGTCGTCGCCCAGTTCTGGTCGTACGCCAACGACGTCTACAGCAACGAGGCGGGTAAGCGTCTCTTCCCGTTGGTCGGCTTCGGCGGCATGATGGGGGCCTGGGCGGGGGCGGAGATCACCGAGCGGCTGCTCGAGTTCTTCGGCATCTTCGAGATGCTGCTGCTGGCGGCGGCGCTGCTGGGCGCCTGCATCGTCCTCACCAACCTCATCTCGCTCGCGGTCTGGGGACGCCGCCAGATCCAGGTGAGCCAGAGTTCGCTCGCGGATTGGCTGACCGAGCGCAAGGCGAAGAAGGAGCGCGAAAAGCTCGCCTTCGGCCTCCTCTTCGAACACCGCTATCTCTGGTATCTGGCGCTCGTGTTTCTGGTGCTCAACCTGGTCAACACCAACGGTGAGTACATCCTGGGGCGGCTCGTCGAGGAGCACAGCGCCGTCGAGGTCGAGCGGGCGATCGCCGAGGCGGAGGCCGCCGGCACCGCGCTCATGTACGGCGACCGGGATCTCGGTCTGCCGACCTCGCCCGAGGCGCAGCGGTCCTACGCGCGGTCGACCATCGGCAGCTTCTACGCCGGCTTCTTCCGCTGGGTGAACCTCCTCGGGATGTTCCTGCAGCTCTTCGTCGTCAGCCGGCTGGTGAAGGTCGGCGGCGTTCGGGCGGGCCTCCTCTGGCTGCCGATCGTCGCGCTCGGCACCTACGGCCTGGTCCTCCTGCTCCCCGTCCTGCAATACGTGCGCATCGGCAAGACTATCGAGAACGCCTCCGACTACTCGATCAACAAGACCACGGTGCAGATGCTCTATCTGCCCACCTCGCGCGACATCAAGTACAAGGCCAAGCAGGCGATCGAGAGCTTCTTCCACCGTGTCGGCGACGTCGGCTCGGCGCTGGTCGTGTTCGCCGGCATCAGGTTTTTGGAACTCGATGCGCGCGGCTTCGCCCTGATCAACGTGCTCCTGATCCTCGGGTGGTTCTTCCTCGTGCGCGGCATCGCTCGCGAGCACCGCGAGATCGAGGCGGGCAACCGGCCGGAGCTCACGGGCGTGGAAGAAGAGCAGCCGCTGGCGGCCTGACCGGCCGGCGGCTCTCGCCTCTCTACCGCTGGGCGCCGCCAGCGGGGCTCGACGTAGACTCGCTGGCGTCTCATGAAGGAAACCGCGAGGTGACGGTCGGGTGAAGGCGGTGATCCTGGCGGCCGGCCGGGGCCGGCGCATGCGGCGTCCGAGCTCCGCCGCCGAGCTGACCAGCGAGCAGCGGCGCGTCGCCGCGAGCGGGGTCAAGGCGCTGGTGCCGACGGGCCGTCCGTTCCTCGACTATGTGCTGGCCGGCGTCGTCGCCGCGGGGGTGCGGCGGGTCTGTCTCGTCGTCGGACCGGCGCACGACGAGCTGCGCCAACGCTACGGCGGTTTCGACGGCGAGCCCCTCGCGATCGAGCTGGCCTGCCAGCGGGAGCCGCGCGGCACCGCGGACGCGCTGCTCGCCGCCGAGCGCTTCGCCTCCGGCGGCCCGTTCCTGATGCTCAACTCCGACAACTACTATCCCCCGCCGGCGCTCGTGGCGCTCGCGGAGCTCGACGGCCCGGGGCTGATCGGCTTCGACGGCCGCGCGCTCGTGGCCGACGAGCGCTCCAACATCACGATCGAGCGCCTCGCCGGCTTCGCGCTCCTCCAGACGACCGACGAAGGGGAGCTCGCGGGCCTCGTCGAGAAGCCGCCGCTCGAGGCCATCGTCGGCTCGAGCGGTCCGCTGCTGGTGAGTCTCAACTGCTGGCGCTTCTCGCCGGCGATCTTCGACGCCTGCCGGCGAATCGAGCCTTCCGAGCGCGGCGAGCTCGAGATCACGGCCGCCGTCGGTAACGCGATGGCCGCCGGCGAGAGGTTCCGGGTAGTGCCATCGGAGGCGCCCGTGCTCGATCTGTCGAGCCGCGACGACGTCGCCGGGGTGAGCGCCCTCCTGGCCGGCGTGGAGGTGCCGTTCTGAGCTCGCTATCGAACCGCTCGCGGTGGCGGCTGCGCGAGCTGGCGGACCCGAGACGCGACGAATCGACCCGACTCGCCGCGCTGGCCGCGCGCCTGGTCGCCGCCGGAGTCGACGGAGACCGGCCCGCCGTGGCCTTCGTCGTTCCCGGCCGGATCGAGGTTCTCGGCAAGCACACCGACTACGCCGGCGGCCGCAGCCTGACCGCGGCCACCCGGCAGGGCTTCCGCGTGGTCGCCGCCGCTCGCCGAGACCGGAGGTTGCGTCTCTTCGACTGCGGCATGGGTGATGGCGAGCCGGTCGAGCTCGAGATCGGAGCCACCGCCCGATCCGCTTCGCGTCGGTGGCTGCTCTATCCACTGACCGTCGCCGGGCGGCTGGCGGCCGACTTCCCGCCCGCGGCCCTCGGAGCCGACCTGGCCTTCGCCAGCGACCTGCCTCCCGCGGCCGGCCTCGCCAGCTCGAGCGCGTTCGTCACCGCGATCTTCCTGGTCCTCGCCCGGCTCGGCGAGCTCGGGCGGCTGGAGCGGTTCCGGGCGGCGGTCTCCGGCGACGAAGCGCTCGCCGGCTACCTGGGCGCGATCGAGAACGGCCGGGCCTTCGGCGGCCTTTCCGGCCGAGCCGGCGTCGGCACCCGCGGCGGCAGCGAAGACCATACGGCGATCGTCTGCTCGCTCCGGGGTCACCTGGGGCAGTACGCTTACCTGCCGGTGAGAAGAGAGCGCACGGTTCCAATGCCCGCGGAGCACCTCTTCGCGGTGGCCTCGTCGGGCATCGCCGCCGAGAAGACCGGAGCGGCGCGCGAGGCCTACAACCGCGCGGCGCGGCTCGCGGCGGAGGCCGCCGCGGCCTGGCGGGCAGCGAGCGGGAGCGACGAAGAGACCCTGGCGGCGGCGCTCGCCGCCGCCGGCTCGGTGGAGCGCCTCATCGCGGCGGTGTGGCGCGGCGCACCCGACTCCGCCGGCGAGAGGTTGACGCGGCGCGCGCGGCACTTCGCCGAGGAGCACGGCGAGCTGGTGCCGGCCGCGGGCGCCGCGCTCGCGGCGGGCGACCTCCGGCTCTTCGGCGACCTGGCCGACCGTTCGCAAGCCCTCGCCGAAGAGCTTCTCGACAATCAGATCCGCGAGACGATCCACCTGGCCGCCTCGGCGCGGCGCCTGGGAGCCGCGGCCGCCTCCGCCTTCGGGGCCGGGTTCGGCGGCTCGGTCTGGGCATTGGTCGGGGCTTCATCGGGCGACGACTTCCTGGCCCGCTGGCGCGACGACTATCTGAGCGCCTTCCCGGGCCACGAGGCCGCGGCGCGCTTCTTCACCACGGGGGCCAGCGCGGGCGCACGGGAGATCGTGCCGCGTGGCCGCCGCATCCCCGCTTTCGACAGCCTGCTCGCGGAGGGCGCCGCACCGTGAGTGCCCTATCGCCTCTCGATCTGGCGGTCGTCGGGGCCTATCTCGCGGTCACGCTCGGCATCGGACTGTGGGCCGCCCGGCGCGCCGGCGACAGCTCGTCGGAGTTCTTCCTCTCCGGACGCGCCATGCCCTGGT
>JAHEKO010000323.1 GCA_024638355.1 Acidobacteriota bacterium | reverse complement strand
TGCAGGCGCTCGCCGAGGAGCCCGAGGGCGAGTGGGCCTTCGAGCTGGTGAGCGAGGAGGGGACCGAGCTCCAGGCCGCCTACTTCTTCGTCCTCTCGCACAGCTTCGACGAGAGCGCGATCCCCGGTCACGAGCGCGCGGTCCACTGAGCGCGCGGCCGCCCGCCCATGGCCGACACCTGGACACAGCGCTTCGAGGTCCGCTCGTTCGAGACCGATCGCGCAGGGCGGCTGTCGATCGTGGCGCTCTGCGAGTATCTCCAGGAGGTGGCGACCGGTCATGCCCTCGATCTCGGCATCTCGATCCCGGAGCTCGGCCGCGACAACCTGACCTGGGTGCTCGGCAAGCTCCAGCTCGAGGTCGAGGAGCTACCGCGCGCGGGCGAGGTCGTTCGGGTCACCACCTGGCCCTCGCGGCTCCGCAGCCACTTCGTGATGCGCGACTTCCTGGTCGAAGCGGCGGAGGGCGCGGTGTTGACCCGCGCCACTAGCGTCTGGTTCGTGATCGACGTCGAGCGCCGCAAGGCGGTACGGATTCCTCGCCAGGTGCTCGCGGTCCGCGTGCCGGAGCGCGAGCGCGCGGTGAAGGAGAGCTGGGCGAAGCTGCCGCCGCCTGCAGGCCGGGAGAAAGTCGGCCGCTTCGAGATCGGTCGCGACGACCTCGACATCAACGATCACGTCAACCACGTGAAGTACCTGAGATGGGCGCTCGACACCCTCGACCTCGAGTTCTTCGCCGGCCGGGGCCTCACGCGGCTCGACATCGACTTCCTCGCCGAGCTCACCTACGGCGACTCGGTTCTGACCGAAGCGCAGGTGCTCGAAGAGGACGAATCGACCACCGTGCTCTTCACGGTGCGTAGCGAGCGGGCCGCCGCCGAGGCGGCGCGTATCCGCAGCCGCTGGCGACCGCTCTGACTCAGAGCGCGGGCAGCAGATCGAGCCGCTCGGCGGCCTGGCGGAGCGGTCTGTCGAGGGTCCAGACCGTGGCTTCGGCCACCAGGGCCGAGGCCAGGAGATGCGCGTCGATCCAGCCGAGCCCTTTCCCGAACAGCTTCCGGAGCTCCACGAAGCGCCGGACCTCGGCGTCGGGAATCGGCGCCAGCGCGGGCAACAGATCGAGATCTTCCAGGATCCGACGCCGCCCGCGCCCCAGCTCACCCATGGCCAGCTCGCCGACGATGGCGGGATGGCAGGCCACGCGATCGTCCTCGAGCAGTCGGGGCAGTCGGTTCGTGCGGGTCGGGCCGCGCAGGAAATCGATCCAGACCGAGGTGTCGACGAGAATCAATCGCGCCTCGCGGATCTCCGCCTCTCGCCGCCTCGAGCCGAAGGCACGCGGCCGCCGAGGGCGGCGAGGCGTTTGCGCGCGGCGGCGCGTACGAGGCTCTCGAGGCCGAGCCGGACGGCGTCGGTCTTGGTGCGGCAGCCGGTCACTCGCATCGCCTCTTGCAGAAGCTCGGCGTCGATGTCGAGCGTCGTTCTCATGCATATAGAGTCGCACAGATCGTATGCATCCGGCAAACCAGTCCGGACATCCCCTTGGACGGAGGACCGCGACCTGGCCTGGCAGGTGCATGCGACGGCGTAGTAGGAAGCTGGTGAGACGGTCAGGCTAGACTTTGCTCAGGTCAGCCCGACGAGAGGGCGTCGAACTCGAGACCCGCATGCAGATCTTCAAGTCGATCCTTCCGCTGGCCGCGCTTCTGGCCCTCGCCGTTCCGATCCGCGCCGACGTCGGTTCCCGCCTCCTCGTGATAGGCGAGCGCATCGAGCGGCTCCCCGATCGCGCCGAGACGGCCTTTCGCGCGCAGCTCGACCTTCGCGGACTGGACTCGGCGGAGCGGATCGTCCTCGAGCTGCCGGGCCGGCTGGCGAGCGTCGAGCGCTCGAGGATCGAGCACCGCGCCGGCGGCGACCTGCTCTGGACCGGGCGCACCCGGCTCGGCGAAGAGGTCGTGCTGACCCTCCGGGGCGGTCGGCTCGCCGGGACGGTCTTCGGCCGCGAGCGCGGCTACCGGATCTACCCGTCCGGCGAGGGCGGGCACACTCTGCTGGAGGTCGCAGCGGGCGAAGAGCTCGACTGCGGAGGCGCTCCACTGCATGGGCCGAGCGCGGAAGGCGCCGAGCTCCGGGCCCGTATCGCCGCGAGCTCCGGCTCGAGCGCGGAGCACCGTACCCCCAGGATCGACCTCCTGGTCGTCTACGCCGACGCCAGCCGCGAGATCCTCGGCTCGAAGCGCGACCTTCTGACGCTGGTCGACCACTTCGTCGACCTCACCAACGTCGCCTTCCACAACAGCGAGATGGACATCAGGGTGCGCCTCGCGCACGCGGCCGAGGTGACGGTGCCGGAGAACATCGTCGGCGACGATCCCGCCACGCTGAATTGGCTGGTCGAGTCGAGCGCGATCGCGGATCTTCGCGACGCTCGGGGCGCGGATGTGGTCGGCCTCGTCTACGAGGGGGGCAACAGAATCTGCGGCTCCGCGGCGATGATCTATCGGCCCGGCGGGCCGACCCTGAGCCGCGCCTTCTTCGTCTCCCAGCGCGCCTGCGGCGGCGAGACGTTCGCGCACGAGGTCGGCCATCTGCTCGGCGCCGACCACAACCCCGAAGACGCGCGCGCCGAGGGCCGCTACATCTACGGTCGTGCCCACTACCACAGCGGCGGCTACCGAACGCTGATGTCCTACACGTCCGGTTGCTCCGACTTCTGTCCGACCCAGCCCTTCTTCTCGAATCCGCGCGTGCGCTACGAGCGGCGCCCGACCGGCATCCGCAACGAGCGCGACAACGCGCGCATCATCGACGAGTTCTCGGGCGAGGTCGAGCGCTTCTCGCCGACCCTCGACGACCCGGTGTGCGACCTCGAGCCGGGAGACGCGGACTTCTGCCTCGAGTGCGGGCCGTGCCGGGCGGGCGAGGGGGGCTGCGAGGCCGACAGCGAGTGCGACGCCGGCCTGGCCTGCGACCCGAACGGCGGCGCCGACTTCGGGTTCGGCGCCAAGGTGGGCGTCTGCCGGGCCGCCGGAGGCTGCGACCTGGAGCCCGGCGATCCCGACTACTGCCGGCTCTGCGGACCGTGCGGCTTCGGCGCCGGCGACTGCGACCTCGACCGCGAGTGCCAGGCCGGCCTGATCTGCCTCGACGACATTGGAGAGACCTTCGGCTTGCCGCCGGCCGCGGACGTCTGCGCCTTTCGCGAGAACGGCTACTGTCCGCTTCCGCTCGGTCATCCCGACTACTGCGAAGCGTGCGGTCCGTGTCTCGCCGGCGAGGGGAGCTGCAAGGGCAACCTCGAGTGCGCCGGCTTCCTGACCTGCTTCTCGGACGTCGGCGGCGAGCTCGGCTTCTCGCGCGGCACCGGCGTCTGCCTGCAGGCTCCGCCCGAGCGGTGCCCGTTCCAGCCCGGGAGCCCGGAGTACTGCAAGCTCTGCGGCCTCTGCGAGGCCGGCGAGGGTGACTGCGACGGCGACCGCGAGTGTCGCGGCGATCTGACCTGCGCCGACGGCGCCGGAGCGGCCTTCGGCTTCGACGAGTCGATCGACGTCTGCCTCGAATCGCTCCGCGCGCCGAAGCGGCTGAAGGCCCGGGCGCTCTCGTCGGCCCGCGTGCGCCTCAAGTGGAAGGACAAGTCGAAGAACGAAGCGGGCTTCCACGTCGAGATGCGCGTCGCGGGCGGTCCCTTCGAGCGCATCGCCTCGACCGGGCCCAACACCCGCAAGCTGGTGGTCGGAGACCTCGCCTCGGGCGCGACCTATACCTTCCGGGCCCAGGCTTTCAACGCCGACGCCGCCTCGCCCTACAGCAACGAGCGAACCGTCACCCTGCCGTAGCGCGGCTAGCCCGACCTTCTCACCGGCTTTCGTCGCGAGCCGTCGTAGGTGCCAGGTGCATACGACGGTGCAGTAGGAAGCTGGTGAGAAGGTCGGGCTAGGAGCTGAGGTCCAGAACCCCTGCCGGCGAGACGACCGACCGCCCCTCCGGCGGCCGGCGCAGAAGCTCGGCGTCCCCGGTCACGAGAACGGTGGCCGGCTCGCAAGAGACCAGGTCCCAGAGGTGCTGATCTCCCGGCTCCGGAGCGTTCTCGGCCGACTCCCCGGGCTCGCGCACCACCGCGTTGGCGACGATCCCGGTGAGCACGGCGTCGATCTGC
Organism: Acidobacteriota bacterium; assembly: GCA_024638355.1. Classification (GTDB taxonomy): domain Bacteria; phylum Acidobacteriota; class Thermoanaerobaculia; order Multivoradales; family JAHEKO01; genus JAHEKO01. The sequence continues at coordinate 733 of JAHEKO010000323.1, read as the reverse complement.
CGTTCGTCGAGACCGTGCAGCTTCCGAATCGGCGGGCGAAGCAGAACCTCTCGGTATTCGGTCAGCAGAGCCGGGGAGAGCAGGAAGGCGAACGTCGCGTCGATCATTCCCAACAGCACTCGTGCGGTCGGCGATTCTGGGTCTTTCGTCAGCAGGCCCGCGACGACCACGTTGGTGTCGACGACGACGGCCCGTGGCTTCATTGCCGCCGGACTCGGCGTGTCTCTTTGCGAGCGAGCTCGAGCGCCGCGGCTTCGCTCAGAGCCGCGCGCCGCCGGGCCCGGGCGACCAGCTCGCGGGCGGACTCGGAGCTCTTGACTCCGTAGAAGGCCAGACTCTCCGCGACCAGATCGCCGATCGTCTTCTTTCGACGAGCGGCGGTTTCCTTGAGTGCACGGTGAAGCTCGTCCGGCAGAGTGATCGTAAGCCTCGCCACCGCGGCCATCCTAGCACAGGGGCACCAACGCACCAACACACCATCGCGGTCGGTCGTGGGTCCACGCGACCCACTAACCACGCTTCCGAGAAGTCCTTCGGTCCGCACGCGGCGCCGCGGCCGCGGCGACCAGGTAGAGCGCGCAGGCGATCAGGACCACCGCCGTGAACCCGAGGTGCACCGCGAGCAGGGTCGCCAGGACGGCCGCGAGCACCGACGCCCAGCCGTTGACACCCCAGGCCCACGGCACGAGATCGGCCCGGCTCGCGGCGACCCGGCGCAGCCCGAGCGGAAAGG
>JAHEKO010000012.1:7036-19787 GCA_024638355.1 Acidobacteriota bacterium | reverse complement strand
GCCAGCGCACCTCGCCGGTCTTCTTGTCGAAAGCGACCAGCGAGTAGCCCGGGCGGCCGCCGACGTCCACCAGCAGCAGGTCGCCGAGCGTCAGCGGCGAGGTCGAGATGCCCCAGCGGGGAACCTTGGCACCGAAGGTCTCCACCAGGTCGGTGCGCCAGGCGCGGGTGCCGTCGGCGACGCGCAGGGCGTCCAGCTTGCCGCCGGCGCCCAGCGCGTAGACCAGGTCGCCGTCGACCGTCGGCGTCGAGCGCGGTCCGGAGCCTTGCGAGTCGCGCCGATTGACGTCGGTGCGCACCCGCCAGAGCTCGCCTCCGGTGGCGGCGTCGAAGGCGATGACGTACTCGTCGTTGCCGGCGCCGAACATCGTGAACATCCGGCCGTCGGCGATCGACATCCCCGAATAGCCGTCGCCCAGAGCGGCGCGCCAGAGCACCGGCGGCCCCGCCGCCGGCCAGGAATCGATCAGCCCGCTTTCGGCCGAGCGCCCGGTCTGGTCCGGGCCGCGGTACTGCGGCCAGTCGCCGGCGGCCGCCGGCGCCATCGGCAGAGCCCCCAGCAAGAGGAGGGCCGCCGGCAGGGCTGAGCGCATTGGTCGTAGTCGTCGCATGAAAAGGTCCAAGTCTCTTCTACTTGTTGGCCGGGGCCAAGGTTGCAGGCCGGTCGGGGGGTCGCTGAGGTCGCGGACTCGAAGTCCCTGCCCGGGCGTCCGCCCGACGATTCTATCTGCAGCCGCCCTACATGCCGAGAGCGGCCGCGCGCGAGCGGAAAACGCGTGCAATGATCGCGCCGTGGCGCGCCTGCTCCTCCTCTTCGTCCTCGTGCCGCTCGCCGAGATGGTCCTGTTGATCGAGATCGGCAGGCGAATCGGCACGCTTCCGACCCTCGGACTGATCTTCTTGACCGGGGTGATCGGTGCCTCTCTGGCGCGCCATCAGGGCCTGGCCGTGATTCGCCGGGTCCAGGAGGAGACCGCGGCCGGGCGGGTTCCGGCCGGTCCGCTGATCGACGGCGTGCTGATTCTGATCGCGGGGGCCGTGCTCATCACCCCCGGCGTTCTGACCGACATCTTCGGCTTTCTCTGCCTGGTGCCGGCGGTGCGGTCGGCTTTCAAGCGGTACCTGCGAGACCGCTTCGAGGGCGCCGTCGCCCGCGGCGAGGTGACGGTCTCGATGTCGGCCGACGGCCCGTCGGGCGGTCCGATGCGCGACGTCACGCCGCGGGATCGAGGCGGCCCCTCGACTCCCGGCCGGCAGATCGACGGTTGACGTCCGGCTTCAGCTCTCGGCGGCGAGGACCAGACGGCCCGCGACCGCTCGCTCTTCCAGGAGCTGATGGGCCCGCCAGGCTTGGCGCAGCGGCAGCACGCCGGCGATCCACGGGCGCAGCACTCCCCGTCCGATCAGCTCGAGCGCTTCCTGGAGCTCTTTCTTGGTCGTGGCGTAGGCGCCCAGGATCTCGAGCTCCTTGACGATGACCAGCCCCGGGTTGAGCGCCACCGACCGGGTCTCCAGGTTGCCCACCACGACCAGCCGCCCGCCCGGGGCGAGGGCCCGCATGCTCTGCTCGAAAGTCGCGCTGCCTACGATCTCGATGGCGACGTCGACTCCTTCGCCGTTCGTGATCTCGCGCACCCGGCGGGCGAACTCGAGCTCGGGGGCGACGATCACGTCGTGGGCGCCCGCCTCCGAGAGCGCCGCCGCCTTCGTCTCGCTCGACGTCACGGCCACCACGCGGGCACCATCGTGCCGCGCGAGCTGCACGGCCTGCATGCCGACACCGCCGCTGGCGCCGGTGATCAGGATCGTCTCGCCTTTCTCGACGCGGCCGCGGGTGCGCACGACGTGCACGGCCGTGCCGCTCGTGCAGCAGGCTGTCGCCGCCTCCGGCCAACCGATCGCCTCGGGGATCCGGCCGAGCCCCGCCACGGGAGCCGCCATGAGCTCGGCGTAGCCGCCGGGAATCTCCTCGCCGAAGAATCGCGTATCGTCCTTGCACAGGCTGTTGCGACCGCGGCCGCAGTGGCTGCACGCGCCACAGTGCAGCCGCTGCAGGGTGGCGGCGCGGTCGCCCACGGACCAGCCCTCGACGTCCGGGCCGACCGCCACGACCTCGCCCGCGGCTTCGTGGCCCAGAATCGCGGGCACGCTGGTTCGCGGCAGGCTGCCGCGGCGATTGATGACGTCGTGGAAGCACACCCCACAGGCGCGGACCTCGAGCAGGACCTCGCCCGGTCCGGCGACGGGGTCGGCGACGGTCTGGTGTTCGAGATTCTCGGGCTCGCCGAACGCTTTCAAGACAACTGCTTCCATGACGGCTCTCTCCTGGTCTCGGGCGACGGCTCAGCCGACGATTCGCTCGCTCAGGCGGCGGCTGTCGATCGCGCGAATCGCCTCCACGGTCTCGCTGCCCGGAGCGGACGTCACGGGCAGTGGCTCCGGCGTGGCGAACTCGAAACCGGTGTGCTCTCGAATGGTCTCCGCCTCGGCCCAGGCGTGCCGGCTGACCAGGCTCGCCCCCTGTCTCCCCAGCTCGAATCTCCCCAGATTGGTCAGCAGCCGGGTTCGTCGCCCCGGATCCGTGGTCGAGGCGATCTGGACGCGGGAGACCAGGTTGCGACGGCTCTGGCGCGGCACCGTGAGGACCGGGCGATGGACCCAGCGTCGCAAGGTCGCGGCTCCGGCCACGCCAGGGAACTTGCAGCGGGGTTTGACCAGGCTGCCGGCGGCGGTCAGGTTGGTGTCGCCGGCGCCGTCGACCTCCGCGGCGCCGAAGAACATGACGTCGACGCGTCCGCGCCGGGCGTGGTCGAACAGATCGGGGATCGAGACCTGGCCCGCGCGGCCGTGGAGATACTCGAGGTCCTCCGAGCAGGGCCGGAGAGTCGAGACGAGAGGGTTGATGGACCCGACGCACGCCAACCAGGTCAGGTTCGGAGCGTGCGTGCGCCGCGCGACCTCGATCGCCAGGATGGCGAGCGGCGAGGCCACCCCCGTGGCCACGACGTCGCCCTCGCGCAGCTCGCGGGCCATCTCGGCGACGAGAGTCGCCGCCCTCAGGAAGCCGCCGTTGCGGCTCAAGCCACCCTCCCCGCGATCTCCGCCTGGCTCCTCGAGCCCCGGACGACGCCATCGAGGTAGCTCGTCTCCTCGCCGGCCTGCGCCGCTCTCAGGTAGCGATCCAGGTGCGCCTCGTCGGCGGGATAGAGCCCGAGGCATCCGGTCGGGTAGGCCCCGAAGGGCTGCTCGACGACCAGGTCGACCATGAAGCCGGGAATGGTCGCGTCGGGAACCCGCTCGACGCGCGCGTCGGCGGTCGCCACCACCCGGCGAGCCGCTCCGGCGATGGTCAGGTCGGTGGTCGGATCCTCGATCCACAGGTTGCCGCTCGAATCGGCGGCGCGCGCATGGATGAGGGCGACATCGGGGTGGAAGGCGCTGTCGACGGGGACCTCCTCACCGGTGAAGGGATCGGTGACCGATGGCAGCGGTGCCTGGCGCGCCACCGCCGAAGCGTCGGAATCGGGTACGGGGAGAAAGGCGACCCCCATCGCCGCCGCCCGCAAGCGCTGCACCAGGCGATAGCCGTCGTGCTCCTGCCATTCGAGGGTGCCGGCCTCGATCGAGCGTTTCAGGCAGGGCATCGGACGGACACCGCCGTCCAGGCTGATCGCCGTGAACAGAAACTCGACCCGCGACGCCGTGCCCGCCGCCACCAGGATCTCCGCCGGCAGCGGGTTGGGGAGCGACACCACGTGCAGATCGCGCTTGTCCTGGCGCACCAGCTCGAAGATCAGCGCCATCGGTGCCCGACCCAGCATGAAGCCGCCCGGAGCGACGCTGGCGCCGTCGGGCACGGACGCCGCCGCCTCTTCGAGAGACACCCAGCGAGCGCGGCTCACCGCCCCGCCTCCACCTCGAGCCGGGGGCGAAACCTGTAGCCATAGACGATGTATCCCTGCGGCGCCAGCTCGCGGATGCGGCGCGTCACCATCTCGACTTCCATGCCGATCTCGATCTCTTCGGGCTCGACATCGCTGAGCTGGGCCGCGACCATCGGACCCTCTTCGAGCTCGATCAGCGCCATCAGGTGCGGCGGCGCGAATCCCTCGAACCCGGCTACCGCCTCGGAGTAGCTGAAGACGGTTCCCCGGCCCGAGAGCGGGCGGCGCTCGAGCTCCTCCGACCGGCAGGCGAGGCACGACCGGCGAGCCGGGAACTGGACCGCACCGCAGGCCGAGCAGGCCTGTCCTTCCAGGTGGTAGTAGGCCGAGCGCAGGCGATGGAAGCGAGGAAGCTGCACGAGTCAAGCCTCCAGGATGTGGCTCACGGCGATCGATCCGTGGCCGCCGACGGATTGCGTCAGGGCGCGGCCGGCCTTCGCGAGCTGATTCGCGCCGGCCCGGCCCCGTAGCTGCAGGCTGGCCTCGACGATCTGATAGGTGCCGCTGGCGCCGACCGGGTGGCCGCGCGCCTTGAGGCCGCCCGCCGTCGACAGCGGAATGCAGCCGCCGGAGGCGATGCAGCCGTTCTCGGCCATCCGCAACGCCTCGCCGCGGGGCGCGAAACCGCACGCCTCGAGCGACAGCGCGGTGATGATCGTGAAGGCGTCGTGCGCCTCGAACAGGTCCATCTGCTCCGGTTTGAATCCGGTCGCGGCGAAGCAGCGCTGGGCCGAGTGCCGCGCCGATTCCAGGGTCAGAATGTCGCCGCGGGGTCCCAGGGCGATGGTGTCGGTCGCGGCGGCCGAAGCGGCGATGCGCACCGCCTCGTGGTCGGCGCCGAGCCGCTCGCGCGAGCAGACGACCACCGCCGCCGCGCCGTCGCACACCGGCGCCGCGTCGAGAACGCCGATCGGCGACGCCACGATGGGCGAGCGACCGAAGTCCTCGGTGCTGATCGGCTCGCGGAACATCGCGTTCTCGTTGCCGACGGCGTTCTGGTGCGCGTTGACCGCGAAGGGCGCGAACTCCTCGCGCGAACGACCGTGCTCGTGCATGTAGCGCCGCATCATGAGCGCCGAGAGGGCCACGAAGCTGAAGCCGTGACTGGCCTCGTAGTCCTGGTCGGAGGCGGTCGCCAACCCGGCGGAAACCGTGCTGGCCAGGCCGTCGGTCATCTTCTCGATGCCGACGGCGACGGCCACGTCGTGAGCACCCGCGGCGACCGCTAGCGCGGCCGCGCGCACCGCCGCGCCGCCCGAAGCACACGCGGCTTCGATCTTGAAGGCTTCCGCCGGCAGCAGCCCGGCGGCGTCGGCCAGCAGCGTGGCGAGGTTCTCCTGACCGTTGACCGAGCCGCTCAGCATGTTGCCGACGTACAGCGCGTCGACGCTCTCCACGCCGGCGTCTTTCAGGGCCGCGTCGATGGCGCTCGCGCCCAGCTCGCGCAGCCCGAGGTCCCAATGCTCGCCGACCGGCGTCTGGCCGACGCCGATGATGAATACGTCCCTCATGATCTGCGGATCTTGCGCTGCAGGCGCAGGTAGTGGCCGTAGTCGTCGATCTCTCGCCGCCGAGCCAGATAGTCGACGACTCCGGGCCCCTCTCGGCGCGCGCGAATCCGCTCGGTGACCCGGAAGGCGAATGCGTCGCTGCCGGCGCCGGAGCCGTAGGAGCAGAAGAAGACGCGCTCGCCCGGGCGGGCGATGTCGAGGATGGCCGCGAGACCGAGGAGTGACGAGCCGGCGTAGGCGTTGCCCATCCGCGGCGCCAGCAGCCCGGCTTCGATCTGCTGGGCGTCGAAGCCGAGCTCGGCCGCGATCCGCGTGACGAACTTCGGGACCGGCTGGTGAAACACGGCATGCGCGAAGTCACCGGGCTCGGCGCCGACCTCGGCGAGGAGGCGCCGCGAGGCGGCGAGCGAATGTCGAAAGTACGAGGGCTCGCCGGTGAACCGGCCGCCGTGCTCCGGGTACGCGGCGCCCTCGCGGCGAAAAAAATCGGGCGTATCGGTGACGTGCGATACGGAGGCCTCGACGGTCGCCAGGGACTCGTCGGACGCGGCGAACAGAAAGGCCGCGCCGCCGCAGCCGGCGGTGTACTCGAGGGCGTCGCCCGGCTTGGACTGGGCCGTATCCATGCCGATGGCCAGAGCGCCATCGACCATGCCGGCGCCGACGAAGGCCACGGCCGCCTGCATCGCCTCGCTGCCCGCCTTGCACGCGAACTCCATGTCGGCGGCGACGACCGCCGGGGCGATGCCGACCGCCTCGGCCACGATGGTCGCCGACGGCTTGACCGCGTAGGGCTTGGACTCGCTTCCGACCCAGACGGCGCCGATCGCGCCGGGGTCGAAGCCGGCCCGGCCGACCGCCACGCGCGCAGCCTCGATCGCCATCGTGACCACGTCTTCGTCGGGTCCCGGAACCGACTTCTCGGCGACCGCGGCAGCGGCCGCACCCCGCGGTCTCCAGGTCGAAGAGATCGTTTCGGTGAGCACCCGGTAGCGGGGCACGTAGGCGCCGTAGCCGGCGATCCCGACCTCTCGCGCGGCCTTCATGTGCGCTTCGCCGGGCCACCGCCGCGGCGGCTCGAGTCCGCGCCCGCCGCCAGGCCGCCGAAGAAGAGCTCCCGCATCTCCCGAGCGACTCGCTCGGCCGGGATCTCGCCGCCGGGCTGGTACCACTTGTAGATCCAGTTCACCATGCCCAGAAAAGAGAACGCGGCGATCTTGGGGTCTACCCGGCGGATGCCGCCTGCCCGCATCGCCTCGGTAAACGACGACTCGAGAAAACGGATATAGCGCTTCTTCCGGGCGTTGATCTGCGCCCGGGCTTCGCCGGTGAGCGTGTCGTGTTCGTGCAGGATGACGGTGATCTCCTTGTTCCGGCCTTCGGTGACGAGGAATACGTTGCGCTCCATGGTGGCCTGGAGGCGCTCGACGGGATCGGCTATGGGCAGCACCTTCGACAGCACCTGCTCCTCGAAGACGTCCATGCCGTAGTTCATGATCTCGCTGAGCAGATGCTCCTTGCTGCGGACGTAGTGGTAGAGCCCGGCCTTGGTGAGGTCGCATGCGTCCGCGATCTGTTGCATCGAGGCCTTGTCGTAGCCGTGCTCGCAGATCAGCTGAGCCGCGGTCTCGAGGATCCTGCGGTGGCGAGTCTTGGCGCTTTCCAGGGCGGGGGAGTTGCTGTTTGGTGTCGATTTCATCTAGATTCAGCGCTACCGACCGTACGGTAGGTTACCGACCGGTCGGTAGTATAGTCATGAAGGCGGCGCCGTCAAGTCCCCACGCGTCAAGTTGCTGCTCCCACTTCCTGCTTGCGCTGTTCCGCCGAAAATAGAAATCGGGTCCGTCTAACCTTGGAAAGCGAGGAGGCAGGATGAAGAGCACACGAAAGACCTCAGTGGTAGGAGCGGTCGCGGCGTGGGTGCTGCTCGCGGCGAGCGGGATCCCGGCGTGGGCGCAGCTCGACTGCTCGGCCAGCGCCACCGCGCCCGATTTCGGCGGCAACGCGGCGGGAGGTCTCCATGCCCTGCCCGCGGACCGGGATGCGGCTCAGATGGCCCCGCACGGGGGGTCTCACGGGCAGCTCTTGCTGGGGCGTGAATCGCTCTATCTCTATCATCTGCCGCTGTTCATGACGGCGCCGCGAGAGCATCCCCACAATTTCCAGGTGATCCTCGAGGTCGAGTTCGGATCGACCGAAGGCGCCGCCGGGGCGACGTACATGGAAGACCGCGGTCGGCATGCCGAGGCGCTCTACTCCGCCGTGCCGGATCTCTTCGACCAGACCTCCCTGGTACTGGACTACCCCGGGCATTCGCCCCTGCGCGCGCTGCCGGTGTCGGTGGTGCGGGGCCATTTCGAGCGCCCGCCGTTCGAGCGGATCATCGACGAGACGTCTCTCGACATCACCCGCGTCGTCCATTTCCGCGAGTTCGTAGCCGGCGGCGAGAAGCTCGAGCCCTTGAGCTATCTCCTGTTCGGGCGCGGCGGCGAGCTGTTCATGGCGCATCTGCTCTCGGCGCCGCCGGACTTCGATCAGATCCTGGAAGTCGAGCTCGCGGGGGGAGACCTGCCCGCCGAGGCCGAGAGCGGTGGGCTCTACCTGTCCTTCAGCGGAGTGGCCAACGAAGTCGCCGACCGCTTGCGGAACGGCGACAGCTTTGGCTGCCGGTTCGATTCGGGCGCACCCGACCCGCCGCAGATGGAGCTGCGCGTGGCGAGAGAGGTCTACTGCGAGGTAGGAGAGGTGGCGCAGGTCGGCTTCGCCCCCTCTCGCCCCTGCCCGGCGGCGGCCGGCCAATAGGGGTCGGGGGCGGCCTGCGCGGCGGCGGCGACCCTACGTGTAGCGCTTGCCGTAGTACTGCTGGTCGTAGAACTCGGGCAGCAGGGTGTCGACCTGCAGGAGTCCCTTGCGGGTCAGCTCGATCTCGCCGTCGCGGACACCGAGCATGCCGCTCTTCTCGAGCTTGGCGAACGGCTCGGCGTAGCGCTCGAGCACGTCGACGCCGAACTTCTTCTCGAAGTAGGCGCTGCCGATCTTGCCGAGCTTGAGCTGCAGAATCAGCTCGCGGGTGAGCTGCTCGTCGCGGGTCGTCTTACGGGCGCGGCCGAGCGGGAGCGCGGGATCGGCGCCGGCCAGACCGAGCCGGGCCAGGTACTCGCCCCAGCCGTCGACGTTCTGGAAGTGCACGCCCGAGAGGTGGGAGAACGACGCCACGCCCATGCCGATCAGGTCGGCACCCCGCCACAGCGAGTTGCGGTAGACGAAACGGCACTTCGCCTTGTCCCTGACCATGGTGTAGGCCGACGAGATGTCGTAGCCGGCCTTCGAGAACTCTTCGATCGCGTAGTCGTGCCAGCGGCGCTTGGTCTCCCAGTCGGCGACCGGCAGCATCAGCTCGCCGTTCAGCAGGCTCTTGGTGAATCGGGTGTTGTACGGCAGCTCGAGCTGGTAGATGGTGACGCTGTCGGGCGCCACGTCGACCGCCTTCGCCACCGTGTCGCGCCACTTGTCCTCGGTCTCGCCCAGCATGCCGGCGATCAGGTCGATGTTGAGCTGATCGAAACCGATTCGCTCGAGCCAGGGCAGGACGCGGAAGATCTCCTTCGATTCGTGCGCGCGCCCGTTCTCGCGAAGGATGTCGTCGTCGAAGTGCTCGATGCCGAGGCTCAAGCGGCTGATGCCCAGCTCCTTGTAGGTCTCGAGCTTGGCCTCGGTCAGCGTGCCGGGCTCGCACTCGAAGGTGACCTCCTCGACGTCGTCCCAGGAGAACGAGGCCTTGAGCCGGCCGAAGAGCTCGGTCAGCTGCTTGGGATTGATGTACGAGGGCGTGCCGCCGCCGAAGTAGACGAACCTGGGCTTGCGGTCGCGCAGCGCCGGCCGGTCGGCGTAGAGCTCCACCTCGCGCGCCATCGCTTCCATGTAGCTGCCGATCTCGTCGTACTTCTTGTCGGTGTAGACGCGGAAGTAGCAGAACTTGCAGCGCTTGCGGCAGAAGGGGATGTGCAGGTAGAGGCCGAGGTCGGTGTCGGGCCGCGGCGGGCCGGCCAGCGCCGCCTGCGCGTCGGGCAGCTCGTAGGCGCTCCAGGTGGAGAAGGGCGGGTAGTTGGAGACGAAGACGCTGCCGACCTCGGCATCGCCTCCGCTCTTGGCCGACTTGGCGCCGGCGGTCGCCGGCTCGGAATGGGTGGTCACTGGCCCGCCTCCTGTGCACCGAACGCGTAGACGACGCCGTCGAGCGTGCCGATCACCAGGCGGTCGTCGGCGATCGCCGGCGAGGCGGTGATCGAAGAGCCGGTGTCGAAGCGCCACTCGGCTTCACCGGTCTCGAGATCGAGGCCGAGGACGTCGCCGTCCTTGGAGGCGATGTAGACCCGGTCGCCGCTGATCACCGGCGACGAGTCGATGCGCGCGCGGGTGGTGAAGGTCCAGCGCCCCTCGCCGGTCTTGGCGTCGATGGCGTGCACCAGCTTGTCGCGGCCGCCGATGATCACCTCGTTCTCGGTGACCGCGGGCGACGAGTAGAAGGGGAAGTCGCGGTCCGAGTGCCGGTAGCGCCAGATGATCTCGTGGTTCTCGGTGTCGATGCCGAGCACGGTGTTCTCGAAGGTGCCGACGAACGCCCGATCGCCGAGGAGCGCGGCGCTGCCGGCGACGTAGCCGTCGAGCTGCACGCTCGCGGCCTCGACGCCGTCGTCGAGCCGCACCTGCCGGAAGAGGCCGTCGCAGCCGGCGAAGTAGGTGAAGCCGCCCGCGACCCCCGGCGAGGCGTGCACGTAGTTGTCGGTCTCGAGCTTCCAGGCGAGCTTCCCGTCGCTCGCGTCGAGCGCGTAGAGGAAGTTGTCGTACGAGCCGAAGAGCACCCTGTCGCCGACGAAGTTGGCCGACGAGATGATGCCGGCGTCCGTCTGGAAGGTCCACCGGGCCTTGCCGGTGGCGGCGTCGACGGCGTGAAAGACGCCCGCCTCGTCGCCGAAGAAGACCGCCCCGGAGCGTACCGAGGGCGAGGACTTGATCTCCTCGCCGGCCTCGTAGGTCCAGAGCGATTCGCCGTCGGCGAGGCTCAGCGCGTGAAGCTTGCCGTCGAGCGAGGCGACGTAGACCCGGCCGTCGACGATGGCGGCCGTCGACTCGATGGCGTCCGCGGCCTCGAATCTCCAGAGCGGCTGGAGGTTGCCGTCGAGCGGCGCGCCGACGCCGGTCAGTCCGGCATCGCCGCGGAAGTGCGGCCAGTCGGCGAATGCGGCGGCGGTCGAGCCGAGGGCGGCCGCACAGAGGAAGGCGGCGACCCGGCTCCACGTGGGGAAGGGGCTGTTCACGGTCGTCTCAGTAGGCTGCTTCATAAAGCTCGAGAAAATTCCCGGCCTCTAGCGGCCGGGGGTTGTGATCACCGGTCCACTCGTCGACGGCCAGCTCCGCCAGCTCGGGTAACGAAGATCGGGGCACGTCGCATTCCCGAATCGCCTGCGGCAGACCGGCGAGCGCTCGCAGCTCTTCGACTCGTTCGGCCAGCGCCGCCGCTCCCCGCGGCGAGATTTCGCGATACTGCTCGGCCGCGACCTCGGCGTTGAACCGGATCACCTGCGGCAGCATCAGTCCGACCGCCACGCCGTGGGTGATCTTGAAGCGCGCGGTGAGCGGGTTGGCGGCGGCGTGCGCCGCGCCCAGCATCGAAGCCTCGATCGCCGCGCCGGCGAGGTGCGAGCCGATGAGCATGCTGCCTCGCGTCTCGAGCAGGGCGCCCCGATCGGCGGCGGGATCGAGGCTGGGCGCGAAGTTGGCGTCGAGCAGCCGCCACGCCTCGCTCGAAAGCGCGGCCGAGGCGTCGCTTCGCGCGGTCGAGACATGGCTCTCCAGCGCGTGCGACACGGCGTCGATGCCCGCCGCCGCCGCCGTCTCCGCGGGCGTCGACAGGGTGAGCTCGGGATCGAGGATGACCTCGCGGAAGGCCGCACCGGGAGCGCCGCAGGCCATCTTGCGCCCGGTGTCGCTCTGGGTGATGAGGGCATACGACTGCGCGTCGCTGCCGGTGCCGGCCGTCGTCGGCACTCCGATCGACGGCAGCAGCGGCTCGGTGGCGCGGTCCCAGCCCCAGTAGTTCTCCATCGTGCCGCCGTTGGTGAGCAGGAAGTTGACGCCCTTGGCGCAGTCCATCGCGCTGCCGCCGCCCAGCCCGACGATCAGATCGACCCGGTGCCGGCGGGCGAAGTCGGCCGCCCAGGCGACGAGCTCGGAATCGGGATTGGGGAGAACGCCGTCGAAGGCCGTCCACTGGAGGCCCGCTTCGGTCAGGGACGCTTCCGCGCGGTCGACGTGGCGGGCGGCCCGCAGGCCGCCATCGGCGACCAGCAGGACGCGGCTCGCGCCCAGATCGTGCGCTATCCGCCCGATTTCGGCCAAACGGCCGGCACCGAAGCGCAGGGTGATGCCGGCGAGCGATGTCTCCCAGCGATCGCCGGGAGGCAGCGCTGAGTGCGGCTCTGGGGCGGGTGCGAACATCTTGACGTCGACTCGGGCTCGGTGGTCCCGGTCCGCACCGGATTCTACGGCTCCCGCGCCGTCCGGTTTCCGGTGCGGCTAGCCGAAGGTCAGGCCGCGATCCCCGGCCCGGCGATCGAGCGCTGTCGATAGAGGTGTTCGAACAGGTTGCCTTCGTGCGGCTGGTCCCAGGCGACTTGACTGGTCGGCATCGAGCCGAGGTTCAGCCGCTCGACGTTGACCGCGGAGAAGATCTCCCGCTCGAGCTCCGGATCGTCGGTGATGGCGCTCGCCACCAGGGTCGTGCCCATACGCGGCAGCAGCTCGTCGCGCTCGACCTCGACCACCGCGACGAAGGGGAAGAGGAACTCGGCGTGGGCCAGCTCATGGTCGGGGTCGGAGCAGTAGATCACCGTCGGCAGCACGTAGGCGCAGCCGCCGGCTTCGGCGACTCTGCCGCCAGGCCGGTACTTCGCGGTCACGTCCTCCGCGCCGTCTCCCAACCGGGCGTCGATGTAGTCGGAGAGTCCCTGGGCCGCCTTCAGGCTCGGGAAGGCCGCCAGCGCGGCTTCGGGATGATCGAGCGGGCGCGCCTCGATGCGCGCCAGGCGCTCGGCGAGCGCCTCGGCGATCTCGCGGCCGTTGGCGGTTGTCCAGACGCCCGAGGCGTTGATGCACGAGCGGCCGCCGTTGTCGGCGACAGAGGCCGCCATCACCTCGAGGTGCCGATCCCACGTCTGCGCCTCTCCGCCGGCGAGCACGACCTTGCTCCAGCCGGGTCCGTGGAGCTGGACCCCAGGGCTGCTCGAGTACTTGCGCA
>JAHEKO010000012.1:0-6936 GCA_024638355.1 Acidobacteriota bacterium | reverse complement strand
ACAGAGGCCGCCATCACCTCGAGGTGCCGATCCCACGTCTGCGCCTCTCCGCCGGCGAGCACGACCTTGCTCCAGCCGGGTCCGTGGAGCTGGACCCCAGGGCTGCTCGAGTACTTGCGCACCGTCTTCTCATCGCCGAAGAAGATCGAGCGCCCGGTGCGCTGGAGGATCTCGCCGGCTCCCGAATAGTCGGTGGGATAGAAGCCGAGCGCCTCCGGAGGGCAGCCGGCGGCGAGGTAGGCCTGGGCGATGCGATAGGGCGTCCACGGCTCCTGGCGGCCCGGCTTGAGGGCCAGGGTCACCTTGAGCGGAATCGCCGGCAGCCAGAGGGCGTGCACGCCGGGGGAGTTGCTGGGCAGCACCGCGCCCAGTACGTCGGTCTCGCGGCGGTAGGAGACGAAGCGGCCGTGCTGCTTGCCCCAGCCCTCGTCGAGGATGGTGAGGTCGAGCCCGCGCGTCAGCCCGCCGAGCACCGTATCCATCTCGGAGAGGACGTAGTGGGACTTCGTCATGTTCTTGCGCGCCATGACCTCGGGCAGCCCGGTGGTGGCCGAGAGCTGGCGTACGTAGTCGTCGGGTCCCTGGGTCTGGTCGCCGAGCGGCAGCTCGTCGTTCAAGAACAGCTCGGCGGCGCGCTTCGAGACCTCGATCAGCTCGGCGACCGAGTGCTCCTCGAGCCGGCGGCGGGCTTCGCCGGCGCGGGCCAGATCGCGGACGATCAGGCCCGAGTTGGCCTGGCTGACCTCGGCGACCGTCTCGCCGGTGCGGACGTCGGGAAGCTGGATGACGGTCTTGCTGACGTAGTCGCGGCCGCGGCGCAGGATCGGTATGTGCACCATCAATAGACTCCCACCACGACCGAGTCGGTGAGCTGGGTGAAGAGGCCGAGGTTGGCGACGCCGTCCCACGGGTAACGCTCGATCGGCCGCGCGCGCGTGCCCTCGTCGCGCTCCAGGAAGCGCGGCATGAAGAATTCGGGCGTCAGCGTGGTCAGCATGACGCGCCCCACCTCGCCGTAGTCGACGGTGCGCTCCGGGTCGTCCGGGTCGACGATGTCGAAGATCGCCCGCGGCGCCGGAGCGTAGTAGGTGATCGCGTAGTCGTCGGCCGGGTCGAACGGCTTGCAGCAGGCGAGCCCCATGAGGGTGTTGCCGTAGGTGGGGATGAAGTCGATCCCCGGCACCAGCTCCTCGCGGGCGAAGCGGTGAAACTGAGCGTTCATCTCGGTGCCGCCGCAGAAGATGCCCTTGATGCCGAGCTTCGACAGCGACACCTTCTCGCACAGCGCCTCGAGCAGCTTCGGCGTGGTGAACAGGCACTGGATGCCGTCGTGGCCGCGCAGGATCTTGAGCCCCTGATCGACCACGTGCTCCTTGTAGAGCTGCATCCCCTCGTGATTCCCCGCCTTGATCATCTTGTTGACCCACCGGGGGTCGAGGTCGACGTGAAAAGCGATGCCGCCGCGATGCTGGGCGAGGTGCTCGATCGCCAGCCGCAGGCGGCGCGGGCCGGTCGGCCCGAGCATCAGCCAGTCGGCGCCCCTGGGAAAGGTCTCGTCATCGAGCGTCTCGCTGAACAGCTCGTAGTCGGTCTGGAAGTCGCGGATGTTGACGCGGCTCTTGGGCAGGCCGGTGGAGCCGCCGGTCTCGAAGACGTAGAGCGGCTGGTCGGCCAGCGCCTTCGGCACCCAGCGGCGGACCGGACCGCCGCGCAGCCACTCGTCCTCGAAATGGCCGAGATACTTCAGGTCGGCGTAGCCGTGGATCTTCTCGCGTGGGTCGAAGTCGAGCTTGGCGGCGTAGTCGAGCCAGAAAGGACAGCCCGTCTCCGGGCTGAAGTGCCACTCGACCATCTCTTTGACGTGGGCGTCGAGCCTCGCGCGAGCCTCGCTGACCCTGTCTTCGAGCGTCGTGGAAATCGCAGTCACCATGTCACCACCTTTCGCCAAGGCCCCGGCTCCGGTTTCCGTAGAAGCGGCCGTGAGGACCGCTTCTACGGTATCCGGTCCGAATCGTCAGCGTCCCCTACGGTCCGGCCGGCGCCGTCTTGGCGCCCGCCGCCAGCGCGAAGACGGTGTTGCGGCTCATGATGTAGAGCACGCCGTCGCGCGCCACCGGCGTGGTGTAGACCGAGCTGCCCATGTTGATCTCGGCGAGCACCTCCGCCTGGCCGTCCTTGCCTTTGCCCGCCTTGAGAACGGCGATGTCGCCGTCCTCGTCGCCGAGGTAGACCTTGCCGTCGGCCACGTAGGCCGAGCCCCAGACCGCCGCGAATGCGTCGTAGGTCCAGTAGTGCTCGCCGGTGTCGGCGTCGAAGGCGTAGAGGAAGCCGGAGAGGTCGGGGATGTAGACGATGCCGTCGGCGATCGCCGCCGTCGAGATCGTGCGGTGGAAGGCGTCGGAGTCGCCGAAGTCGCCCTCGCTGACGCGCCAGACGACGCCGCTCTCGGTGATGTCGCCGCGCTTGGTGGCGTCGATCACCCAGAAGTTGCCCACGCCCTCGCCGTGCTCCGGATCCTGGCCGACGCCGATGTAGACGCGGTCCTTGTAGATCACCGGGGTGCCCACGATGTTGTTGCGAGTGCCCATGCCGCCGAGCTGCCACTCCGAGTCCTTCGGATTGGCGTCGAACCGCCAGAGCTCCTTGCCGGTCTTCGGCTCGAAGGCGTAGAGCCAGCCGTCGCCGCCGGGGAAGACCACCTGCGGCACGCCGCCGACGACGCCGTAGGCCGGGTTCGACCAGGAGCCGTGGAGGATCTTGGTGCCGGGCGCGGCGTTCTCCCACACCAGCGCGCCGGTCTTCTTGTCGACCGCGATGAAGCTCGGTGCGAGCGGCGCCGGAATCGTGATGTGCCCTTCGTCGACGCCGTTGCCGGTGACCGTGAAGATCAGACCCTCGGCGACCAGCGGGCTGCCCACCGCCAGGTTGTGCGGGAAGACGTCGAGCTCGCCGATCATGTCGAGCTTCCAGAGAATGTCCTCGTCGATCTTGCTCGAGTGCTGCTCCTCGGTGTAGGGCCCGTCGTTCTCGCCGTCGAGAAAGCCCTCGGTGTCCGCGGCGATCAGCTCGGCGCGGTTCGAGACGTAATAGAGGCGGTCGCCCTCGACGTAAGGCGCGGCGCAGACGCCCTGGAGCGGCCAGTCGTGCACGCGGCCGGCGGACAGCTTGGGATGCGCCGCCTGCCACAGGAACTCGCCGGTCTCGGCGTCGAACGCCATCACGTTGCCGCGATCGCCGGTGAGCTCGGGATTGCGCTGCCCCTCGTTGTTGGTGCCGGCGTAGAGCCTACCGCCGGCGATCACCGGGCCGCCGTAGCTCTGCGATCCGAGCGGCTGGCGCCACTTGACGTTCTCGCCGCTCTCGAGGTCCCAGGTGGCCGGCAGGCCGGTCTCGCTGGAGATCATGTTGCGCGCAGGGGTGCCGCCGTACATGCCGACGTCGTCGGGAATGCTCGCGGCGGCGGCGACGCCGGCGAGAGTCAGCCCGGCGAAGATCGGAATCAGGAGGATTGTCAGGCTCTTCTGTCTCATTATCGGTTGCTCTCGATCAGGATGTTGTCGTAGTAGATCGGGGCCGGCGAGTAGCCGGAAAGCCCCGCGGCTCCGTGCCGGATCGGCAGCGGATCTTCAACGGTGATGGTCCAGGCCTCGGGCTCTTCGGCGTCGCGGGGCCAGACCTTGCCCCGGATGAGCGCCTTGCCCGCGTCCTCTTCCACCTTGAGCTTCATGGTGTACCAGGTGCCGTACTCCCAGGGGAAGTCGATCTGCTGCATCATGCGCAGCTCCGACTGCCAGGAGCGGACCTGGAGCATCTGGTAGGCGCCCAGCAGCTCCATCGTGTAGCCGCTGTTGATCAGGCCGACGTCGCCTACCCGGCGACCCTCCTTGGTGCCCATGACGTCGCCCTGGATGGTGTAGTCGGAGTGGTCGGGTCGGCCGAGGAAGGTGATGTGCCGGTGGATCTTGACCGGCGACGGGCCCTTGGCCATGACCTTCTCGCCCTCGAGATCGTCGACGCCGAAGCGAGCGCCGTAGGCCATCAGGTAGCCCGGGCGTTCGCCCACCGCGATGTCGTCGAAGGTCTCCTCGATCGGCAGGTCCTGAACGACGCGCACACGCGCCGCGGCGGTCAGCTCCCCGGCCGTGGCGACCACCATGCCGGTGAAGGAGCCCGTCTCGGGCGTCGTGTAGGTGCTGTCCCGAATCTCGCCCTCGAGGCCGCGGGTCGACCACTCGACCGCCGGTGCGGCGACTTCGCGGCCCTTGGCGTCGAAAGCGCGGATCCGGAAGGACTGGGCGACGCCGGAGCCGAGGGAGAGGTCGCCCGGCACCACCTGGATCTGTGCGATGGAGCCCGGCTCGCCCTCGGCGGGCAGCGCCGCCGG
Organism: Acidobacteriota bacterium; assembly: GCA_024638355.1. Taxonomy (GTDB): domain Bacteria; phylum Acidobacteriota; class Thermoanaerobaculia; order Multivoradales; family JAHEKO01; genus JAHEKO01. The sequence continues at coordinate 2,552 of JAHEKO010000012.1, read as the reverse complement.
CGTGCTGGCGGAGACCACAAACTCCCGCTCCTTGTCGCCCAGGCAGTAGATGCCCTCCTCGGTCGTGAAGTAGATCCGCCCGTAGGCGATCGCCACCGAGCTGTAGATCTCGGCGTCGCGGCCGTCGGGGGTCTTGATCAGGTCGGAGTCGAGGACCTTGCCCTCGGTGTCGCCCGGCTCGATGATCACCATGAGGCCGTTGACCTCGGTGACGTAGATCTTGCCGTCGGCGACCACGGGCGACGCCTTGCCCACCCGGCCGAAGTTGAGCTCCCAGAGGTGCTTGCCGCTCGCCGCGTCGATCGCGTGCAGGTTGGCGGAGTTGTCGACGACGTAGAGCCGGCCGTCGTGCAGCGCCGGCGACGAGAAGCCGGCGCCGATCGGCAGCCGCCAGACCTCTTTGGTCTGGGTCACGTCGCCGCTGCCGGTGGCGTCGATCGCCACCACCCGGCCCATGTTGGCCTCGTCCATGTTCTCTTCGCTGTGCGAGCCGTAGACGCGATCGGCCTCGGTAACGACCGAGACGTTGATGCCGCGCTTGGAGAGCTGGAAGCCCCAGACCGGCTCGCCGGTACGGGCCTGCACCCCGAAGATGCCGCCGCCGCCGTTGCCCGCCACCACCAGGCGCTGGCCGTCGATCACGGCGACGTTGGGCGTCGACTGGGTGTTCTTGTCGGCCTGCGAGTCGGCCGGCTGCGACACCCAGAGCTGCTCGCCGGTGCGCTTGTCGAAGGCGCGGATGCGGTGCAGCGGTCGACCTTCCGGTCCCCAGCTCGTGTTCGAGAAGGTGATGATCACCCGGTCCTCGTCGATGAGCGGCGTCTGCGTGCGGCCGCCGTAGCCCTCCATGAAGCCGTGCGTCTCGATCAAGGGGTGCGCCCAGACGATCTCACCAGTCTTCGAGTCGAAGCAGTGGAACCACCCGGCGACACCCTGGTGATAGAGGTAGCCGGTCTCGGGATCGCCGGCCACGTTCCCCCAGCCGACCCGATTCCAGGGCACCGAGGTGTGGTAGACGTTGAAGCGGTACTCCCAGAGTTGTTCACCCGTCTCGGCGTCCCAGCAGGCGACCACCTCCTGGCGATTGATCTTTTCTCCGGCACGGCCGCTGGCGCAGACGCGCCCGTCGAACACCACCGGCGTCGAGCGCCCGGTGAAGTCCTGGCGCCAGATCAGGTTCTCGCCGTCGACCGACCAGCTCGAGATGAGGCCGGTCTCGGCGGAAGTTCCGTTCCGCGCCGGACCGCGCCAGTTCGGCCAGTCTTCAGCGAGCGCGGGCAGGGCGCCTGCCAATGCGATCGCGAGCGCAACTCCAAGGTGGATTCTCACAGCTCTTCTCACGCTGATTCTCCTTGCCTGCTAGGTGTGATGGTGACGGAGGGACGAGTCAGGATGGCGTCCGCCGCGCGCAGGAACGTCCGGATTTTATCCGAAAGCGCGCCTCGGCCCCCTACCCGACAAGATGGTCTGCAAAAGTCGAACCGCTGCTCGACCCGGCCGGTCGGTAGGCTAGTCTGAACGGGCATGCGGGCGATTACCTTCCAGGAGCCCTACCGGCTCGCCTTCGAGGAGGTGGCCGATCCGGCGCTCGCGGCGCCCGGCGACGTCGTGCTGGGCGTCGAGGCGAGCGCGGTCTGCGGGTCCGACCTGCACGTCTACCGTGGCCACGAGACCGGCCTCGATGCCGGTACGGTCATGGGCCACGAGTTCCTCGGCGAGGTGGTGGAGCGCGGCTCCGAAGTGACCGGCCTCGAGATCGGCGATCGCGTCGTCAGCCCCTTCACCACCAGCTGCGGCGCCTGCTTCTACTGCCGGAGCGGTCTGACGGCCCGCTGCGCGGAGGGCCAGCTCTTCGGCTGGGTGGAGGACGGCCGCGGGCTGCACGGCTCACAGGCCGAGTACGTGCGGGTACCCCTGGCCGAGACGACGCTGGTCAAAATGCCGGCCGACCTCGAGTCCGAGCTGGCGCTTCTGGCCGGGGATGTGCTGGCGACGGGGTTCTACTGCGCCGAGTCGGGCGGCGCGGCCCCCGATCGGGTGGTAGCGGTTCTCGGCTGCGGACCGGTCGGCATCACCTCGATCGTCGGCAGCCTCGAGCTGGGCGCCGAGTCGGTCTACGCCGTCGACGGCATCGCCGAGCGGCGCGAGCTGGCCGCGGCGTTCGGCGCCACCCCGGTCGAGCTCGACGGCGACACGGTCGAGCGGCTGCGGGGAGCGACCGAAGGCCGCGGGGTCGACGTCGTGCTCGAGGCCGTGGGCTCGCCGCAGGCGACCCGTTTGGCCGTCGATCTTGTTCGCCCGGGCGGCGTGATCGCCGCCGTCGGCGTGCACACCGAGGCGCAGTTCGCGTTCTCGCCGGTGGAGGCCTACGACAAGAACCTGACCTACCGCGCGGGCCGCTGCCCGGTGCGGCCGCGCCTGGAGCGGATGCTCGATCTGGCCTCGAGCGGCCGCTACGACCTCGGCCGGATCATCTCCCACCGGATGCCGCTCGCCGACGGCGTGCGCGCCTACGAGCTGTTCGATCGGAAGCTCGACGGCTGCACCAAGGT
>JAHEKO010000322.1 GCA_024638355.1 Acidobacteriota bacterium | reverse complement strand
GGCTGGCCGTAGTTGCTGCTGAAAGCGTAGCTGTACTCCGCCTTCGGGTCGAGCTCGACGCTGCGGAAGAAGAGATCGGTGCCCTCGAGCCGGTAGAGGCCGAGCTCGTCGCCGGGAGTCAAGAAGTCGGCGGAGATGCCGGCGTCCTCCGCCTCGCCGCGCCAGACGAAGTGCACCAGGGCCTCCTCGCGAATCGGGGTCGACTCGAGCTCGGCGAAGCGGGCGTCGACCGCCGCCTGGCGCTCGGCCTGGGCCATCGCCTCGACCCCCTGGATCCAACTGCCGAACGCGCCCCGGAAGCGATCCGACTCGTCGACCTCGGCGAACCGCGGCGCCGCGGCGCTATCGACCCGGACGGCCGCCATCCGCTCCATGTTGCGCACCAGGAAGTGTCCGTCCGCGAAGCTCGGGGCGGCATAGTCGCCCTGCTCGAAGACCGGCAACCGGGTCAGCTCGCGATAGCCGTCGGGCGTCGCGTCGATCAGCACCAGGTTGCCGTCGCGCCCGAGGCTCGCAAGGGCACCGCCCACCACCGAGACGCCCTGACCAGCGGGTGGGCGTGAGCGCCAGAGAATCTCGCCCGACTCTCCATCGACGCAGCTCAGGAAGCGGCCGGTGTAGCCGTAGAAGTGATCGCCGACGTGGACGGGCACCGCCAGCGAGTTGCCGAATGCGTTGCTCGACCAGATCTCCTCCGCGCCCTCGGCGTCGAAGCGGTAGAGCTTCGACCCCCGCTGCAGCCAGAGGAGGAAGCGGCCGTCATCCACCGGGACCACGTGCGCCTGCCGCTCGCGCTGCTCGCCTTCGGCGTAGCGGACCTGCCAGGCGATCTCGCCGCTCTCCGGGTCGAGCGCCTGCAAGAATTGATCGGTCGGCGCGATCAGCATCAACTGGCCGTCCCTCTCCAGGAGCGTCGGCGTCTGATAGTTGACGGCATCGTCGCCGGCGGCCCAGACCGGCTCGCCGGTCGCCCGGTCGAACGCGGAGATCGACCGCCCATCGCCGCCGGTGAGCACGAACACCCGGTCGCCGACGACGATCGGCGAGGTGGTGTAGCCGTGGAAAGGCTCCTCCGCGCCGTCCTCGGTCAGCTCGCGCTGCCACGCGAGGGCACCGTCGCCCAGGCCGAGGGCGACCATCCGCCCGCGCGGGCCGAGGGCGAAGACCGTGCCCTCCGCGATCGTCGGCGTGCCGTTCGGTCCGTCGTGCGAGCCGTTGTGTCCGACGTACATCTCGCCCAGCTCGTAGCGCCAGATCTCGTCGCCGCTGCCGACGTCGAAAGCGGCGACCACGTCGACGTCGCCGCTGGCGAACATGGTGACCGCCTTGCCGTCGGCGACCGAGATCCGGGAGTAGCCCGATCCCAGCTCGCGGTCCCAGGCCAGCTCCATGCCGAAGTCGTCCGAAGGGAGCGAGCCCTCCCGATCGGCCCAGAAATCGGTCTGGGCCAAGGCCGTTCCGGCCGTTGCGATCGCGATCGAGCAGAGGGCGATCGTTCGTCGTAGTCTGGCGCTCATCCTTGACCTCCTCGGTTTTCCGTCGTGGACGCGGCTCCGTCAGATACGTTCCCGACGCCTTCCAGGTTTGCGGCTCGCTCCGCTCAGGAGCTGAAACAGTCCCCTTTCGGCGGGCCGGCGACCGGCATCCGATTCTCCCGACGGCGCATCATACCCCTCGACCGCCGCTCGCTTTACGCTCGCGGGTATAGTGGCCGAGGATGGCCAGACGCACTCTGTCCCTGCGGGTGAACGGCTCGCGTCGGCGGGTTTCGGTGGAGCCAGACGAACCGCTGCTCTGGGTGCTGCGCGACGAGCTCGGGCTCACCGGCACCAAGTTCGGCTGCGGTCAGGGCCAGTGCGGCGCGTGCAAGGTGCTGATCGACGGCCGGCCGATCTGGTCGTGCATGACGCCGGTCGAGGCGGTCGCCGACGGGCGGGAGATCGTCACCATCGAGGGGCTCGGCCGGCCGGGCAATCTCTCGCCGGTACAGGAGGCCTTCAAGACGCACACCGCCTTCGGCTGCGGCTTCTGCACGCCGAGCATGATCGTGGAAGCGACCGCGCTTCTCCGCGACACTCCGCGGCCGACCCGCGCCCAAATCGTCGCGCGGATGAACGGGCACCTCTGCCGCTGCGCCGCCTACCCCAACATCATCGCGGCCATCCAGTCGGCGGCCGCTAGCGGCGACGGCGGGGAGGAGGCTTGATGGCCCTGAGCCGGCGGCGCTTCCTCTACGGGCTCGGCGGGACCGGTCTGATCTTCGTTTTCGACCTCTCCTGCGCGCGGGAGACGCCCACTCCGCCGACGCTTCTGCCGGCCGAAGGCGACGACGAGGAAGCGCTGGTCGCGGCCGCCACGAGCGCCAGGTTCGACTATCGCGGGTGGCTGGTGATCGCTGGCGACGGCACGGTGACCGCGCACACCGGCCGCATGGAGCTCGGCCAGGGCCTCAAGACAGTCCTCTACGACGTCATCTGTCAGGCCTTCGAGCTGCCGCGCGAGAAAGTCGAGCTGATCATGGGCGACACCGCGCTCTGCCCGAACGACGGTCCGACCACCGGCAGCAACGCCACGCGCGGCGTCGCCTGGCGCTACTGGATGGCGTGCCACGCGGTGAAGAGCCGCCTGCTCGACGAAGCGGCGCGGCGCCTGTCGGTCGCTCGCGAGGAGCTCGTCTACCGCGCGGGCGAGATCTCCGTTCGCGACGGCACGCGCCGGCCGCTGGGCATCGGCCGCATCGGAACCGGCGTTCGCGAGCTGTCAGAGGCCGACCTCGAGTCCGCGGCCGGCGACCTGCCCAGCTACGTCGACAAGCAGAACCCCAGCGTCGAAGCCGAGGCCATCGTGACCGGCACCAAGCAATACGCCGGCGACGTGATGGCCGGCGAATGCCTCTACGGAGCGTTCCTGCTGCCCGACTACCACGCGCCGCGCACCCGGCTTCTGAGCCTCGATCTCTCGCCGGCGGAGGAGGTCCCCGACGTCGTCAGGGTAGACCGGCTCGGCGATTCGGTGGCGGCCGTCGGTCGCACCTTCACCGCGGTGCAGAAGGCGCTCGCCGCGGTGGAGGCCGAGTGGCAAGCGCCGCCCTACCCACCCGCCTTCGACAACGAGACGGAGATTCGCCGACGCAGGAAGCTCTCTCGCATGATTCGCGACAAGGGCGACGTCGAGGGCGCTCTGGCCGCGAGCGACCACGTGGTGACCGAGTCGTTCGTAACGCAGTACGCGACCCCGGCGCCGATCGAGACCCACACCGCGGTGGCCGCAGCGTCGCGGCGCGAGACGACCGCCTGGGTTGCCACCCAGAATCCGTTTCAAGCCCGAGAGCGCATCGCGCGCACGCTCGAGGTTCCCGAGGAGCGGGTGCGGGTGGTCGGCATGCCGCCCGGCGGCGGCTTCGGCGAGAAGGCTAGCGGCAGCGTCGGCGATCGCGCGGCGGCGCTTTCGAGCCTCGTCGGAAAGCCGGTCAAGTTCGTCTACTCGCGCCGCGCGCACTTCCAGCAGGATCTGAAGTACAAGCACTCGGTAGTGCTCGACATCACCACCGGCGTGTCGAGCGAAGGCAAGATCCTGGTGCGGACGATCGACTTCCACCAGGGTCACGGCAGGGGCACCCGCAAGCTCTACGAAGTCCCCGCGGAGCGGAGCCGGCTCTTCCGATCGGAGATCGGCGTCCAGAACGCCATCATGCGCGGCACCAGCTACACCCAGACGATCTACGCGCTCGAGAGCCATACCGAGATGGTCGCGCGGTCGATCGGCCTCGACGCCATCGAGTTTCGCCGGCGCAACGTCTCCGAGCCCGCGTTCCTGCCGCTGCTCGACCGCTGCGCCGAGATGCTCGGCTACGGCGTCGACCTGCCGCCCGGCCGCGGTCACGGCTTCGGAATCTGCTACCACGGCGTCCATCAGTACGCCGTGATCGGCGCCGAGGTCGCGGTCGACCGGACGACCGGCGAGATCACGGTGACGAAGCTCCGCGGCGCCTACGACATCGGCAAGGTGATGAACCGCAACACCGCAACGATGGGCATCAAGGGCGCGATGATCTGGGGACTCGGCTACGCCCTTTTCGAAGAGGCTCGCTTCGACGCCCACCGGTCGCACATGGAGGCGTTCGCCGACTACCGGATACCTCGCTTCGCCGACATTCCGGAGATCGAGATCGATTTCCTCCAGACCCACCGGCCGGAAGTTCCGCGCGGCTGCGGCGAAGTGCCGGTGCCGCCGACCGTCGCCGCGATCTGCAACGCGGTCTACGACGCGGCCGGCATGCGTTTCTACACCCTGCCGATGACGCCGGAGCGGGTGCGGGCGGCGCTGTCGGGCTGAGCCGGGATTTGATCGCGCCGGGATCGTCCGCCAATCGCCCCCCACAGGTGGGGGCGCTACGGGGCTGTGCGCATCGCCGTCCATACACCCGTAGCGCCCGGACCTGTGCCGGGCGAGAAGGTACTGTGCCGGGCGCGGTCTGGCCCTTCACGCCGGTTCGAGGCGGTAGTAGACCGGCGACGGGGTGAGCACGACCTCGCTTCCCGCTGGCGCGGCCAGCTCGCGGCCGTCGCGATCCGTCGCGGCGACCGCCGCACGCGGCAGGCTCGCATCCACCCGCTCCTCGACGCTCCAGCCGACGATGAGCTCGTCGCCGCTCCGCTCGAAGAGATAGAGGTGCGCGCCGCCCTCCGCCGTGAGCGGCCGCACAAAGCGGCTGCCCTCCAGCTCGCGCGCCATCGTCTCGAGGGCCGCGAAGGCGGGGCGGCGGCGCAGCGAGAGGCTGTCGCCCGGCGACACCAGCCCGTAGCCGCGCGCGATCAGCTGCCACCAGTAGACCCGCTCGGCACAGCCGGTTGCGAGGGTCAGCAGGTAGTAGCGCACCAGATAGTCGGCCTGGCTCTCCTCGTCGACCGAGACCTTG
>JAHEKO010000321.1 GCA_024638355.1 Acidobacteriota bacterium | reverse complement strand
CAGCAGAGCGCCCGGCCGGAACTCGCCCTGCCGCCAGTTGATGAAGACGCGCAGGCCCTCCGGCGTGGCGACGAGCAGGTCCTGGTCGACGTCGCCGTCGAGATCGGTGGCGAGAAGGGCCTCCGCCCTGTCGATCTCGAGCGGCGCCGGAACCGGAGCGCCGAGTCCCGCTTCGCCCCGGTGGGTAGCGAGCAGCAGATTCCCGTCGCGATCGATCAGGAGGAGGTCGAGGTCTCCGTCGTGCTCGAAGTCGATCAAGAGCCCGGCGACCAGGGCGCCCGCCGACTCGAGCTCGGGTTCGAGTGCCCGCCTGGACCATCCGCCTCCGTCTTCGCGGCCGAAGAGGGCCACGCCGCTCTCGCCGAGAGTCAGGATCTCCATCCGCCCGTCGCCGTCGAGCTCTCCGACGAGAACCTCACGCGCGCCGTCGAGCTCGGCGACACGCTCGAAGCTGTCGGCGTCCCGGCCCAGAGCGCGGAGCGCTCGCGAGGTCAGAACGGTCAGATCGGTCTCGCGGCCTCGCCGCGGGGCGTCGCTCTCCGCTTCGCCGCCCACGTCGTTCGAGGCCACGATCGCGAGCACGATCTCTTCGGGCTCGAGGTCGAGCTCGGGCAGGAGATCAGCCGGCTCCAGCGTGACCGCCGCGCGCGCTGCCGGCACCGGCCGCCGCAGCCCTTCCGACACCGGCTCGGCGAGCGGCAGCACCTCGAGCCGGGCGTCGAGAGCGGCGGAGTCGGTCTGGAAGACCTTGCCCGGCCGCAGCAGGCTGAGGGCTCGCCGCAACGAGACGGGCGCGCGCTCGGCGTCGGCGGCCAGCTCTTGGCGGCCGCGCTCGACCAGGGCCTCGGCGCGGCCGTCGCCGGCCGCCAGCTCCGCGACCCGTGCCAGACCGCGACGGCGGGCCTCCGGATCGGGGCGCGCCAGCAGCCACTGAGCGAGCTCCGCCTCGAGGCGCACGTTCCCCGGCCAGAGCTCGACCGCCCGCTCGAGGAGCGCGCCGACCTCGGCTTCGGCCTCGGCGCTGCCCAGCCGCGGCAGGACCTGCGAGAGCGCGTAGGGGAACGACGGCTCCGACGGATCGAGAGCCATCGCCTCGCGGTAGGCGGCAGCCTCGCCCGCGGCGTCGCCCGCCTCGAGGGCCAGCTTGGCGCGCAGGTAGGCGGCCCGCGCCCTGAGCTCGGCCGGCGCATCCGGCGGAACGCGCTCGAGCCAGCTCCGCGCCGGGTCGAGCTCCGTGTTGCGGAAATGCGCGACCGCGAGGTTGAAGGCGAGCACCGGCTCCTCGACGCCCAGATCGGCCGCCTCGGCGAAGCTGGCGATCGCCTCCGGCCACTGGTCGATCTCGGCGTGGGCCACGCCACGCACGAGCAGCTCCGGCACGCGAACGCCGGCGGCGGATCGATCGGAGCGCGGCTCGCCGCCGCACGCGACGATCAGCAGGGCGGAGAGAAGACCGAGCGGGGAGCGCGCGACCTGCCTTCGGGCGCTCACCTCAAATTGTCGAGCAGCTCGGCCAGCTCACCGGGATCGATCTGTCCCACGTACACCGCGCGAATCGTCCCGCGGTGGATCACCGCCGTCAAGGGTATCGCTCCCGGCGGCGATCCGCCGAGCGAGCTGAACGGCATCTGATCGGCGACGGTGCCGAGGACCTGCCGGTAGCTGGTGCCTCGTTCGGCGGCGAAGGCGAGGATCTCCTCGTCGCTCTTGCCTTCGTCCAGCGAGACGCCGAGGAAGCTCACCCGACCGGCGAAGCGGCTCGAGAGCTCTTCGAGATCGGGCATCTCGAGAACGCACGCGGTGCACCAGGTCGCCCAGAAGTTGACCACCACCGTGCCGCGATCGAAGGACGCGAGCCGCAGCTCGTCGTCGCTGCCCAGCGCGCGAAACGCGAGGTCGGGGCGGGGCGCGGAGAGCTCGCCGGCGACCGGCGCCAGATCCCGGCGGTTGTAGTTGCGCGAGCGCAGCGACGCCGTCGCCACCTCGTCGCTACCCTCGGTGATCGTGACCCGCTCGTTCACGCCGAGGCCGGTGACCGTCTGTCTCGTTCCGCTCGGCCAGCGGATCTCGAGGCTGTCGACGGCTCGGCAGTCTCCCAGGCCGAAGTGGAGCGTCGGCGGCCGCTGGGAGATGAAGCCCGAGCCGGCCTCGACCTGGCGCAGCACCCGGCGCGAGCCGCACGCGGCAATCACCTGCGCACCGGTGCCGAGGGGCTCCGAGTCGGTCCCGACCAGATCCACCAGCAGGGCGTTGCCCTGCCCCGGCGTATCGTTGCGATAGACCTTTGCCACCGGGTTGTTGCGGTTGTAGACCACGAGATCGAGGTCGCCGTCGCCGTCGAGATCGGCCGGTGCCGCGCCGCGGCTGTCGAGCCGCAGGTAGGTGCCGAGAACGTTGCCGACCTCGTCGAAGGTGCCGTCGCCGCGGTTCTGGAAGAGCGTGTTCGGCTCGCGGCCGCTCCACGAGAAGCCTTCCTCCTGGAGGAGGCGGAAGTGATTGCGGTGACCGGTCTCCTTGTCCTTCTCTTGATCCGCGCTTTCGGACGCCAGGACCTGGCGCCAGAAGACGCTTCACGTGTCTTTGGCCTGCAGGCCGGTGTAGAACCCGCCGCAGACGAAGAGGTCGACGTCGCCGTCGGAGTCGTAGTCGAGCGGCGCGTTGCCCCACGCCCAGAAGGCCGGCTTGGCGCCCGAGCTCTCGGTCACGTCCTCGAAGGTGCCGTCGCCCAGGTTGCGCAGCAGCGTGTTGCCTTTGGCGAAGCGCTGGTAGAGCGCCTGCTGCTCGGCGCTGCCGGGGAAGTTTTCGAGGCGCGTGATCCGGTTGCCGGCGAACGACTGCATGTTGGAGACGTAGAGATCGAGGCGCAGGTCGCCGTCGGTGTCGACCCAGGAGACGCCCATGCCGTTGCCGCTGTCGAGGGCGCCGACCGCGGCCGCGACCTCTTCGAACGTGCCGTCGCCCCGGTTCCGGTAGAGGCTGTTGGCCGCGTAGTCGTTGGCGACGTAGAGATCCTGGTCGCCATCCAGATCGTAGTCGGCCCAGGCGGCGGCGTAGCTCCAGCGCTCGCGGTTCGGGCCCATGCCGGCCGCGTCGGTGACCTCCTCGAAGCGCCCGCCGCCGAGGTTGTGGAGCAGGGCGTTGGACAGACCGTCGTTGCCGTCGACGTAGCTCTCGGGCTGATGGTCGGCGTCGATCAGGTTGTAGTTGGCCATGTAGATGTCGATCAGGCCGTCGCCGTCGTAGTCGGCCGCGGCGAGCGCCTCCCACTCGCCCGCACCGGCCAGGGCCACGTCGCCGGTCACCTCCCGAAAGAGCCCACCCTCGTTGCGGAAGAGGCGCAGGCCCTCCCGCTTCAGGCCGACCGCGAGATCGGTCCGGCCGTCGGCGTCGAAGTCGACGAAGAGGCCGCTGTTCGAGCCTTCGCGCAGGGCGTTGACCTCGAGCCCCCAGGCCGAGGTCACGTCGTCGAAGTAGCCCTCGCCGTCGTTGGCGTAGAGGCGGGCCGGGGCGTGGATCCGCGGCAGGAAGAGATCGACGTCGCCGTCGCCGTCGAAGTCGGCCAGGGCCGGGCCGCCGTCGGTGTAGATCTGAGCGCCGGTCTGGTCGAAGCCGGGCGGCAGAACCTGGGTGGTGACGTCGTGGAAGTACGGCCCGGGCGCGACCGTCGTGCGACCGCCCTCGGAGCGGACGCCGGCCAGCCGCCACTCCTCGCCGGTCTTGCGCAGGTCGAGCACCAGGTAGAGGCGATCCTCTCGCAGCCGCCCGTCGGCGAGCCGGCCCAGGATCCACATCGCCTCCTTGGTCTCGATCCCGGGCTCGCCCGCCGGGCCCGGCCGCAGCTGCACCTCCCAGGTGTGCACTTCGGTGCTCAGGATCTCGGCGAACTCGGCGAGATAGTCGTTCCAGGCCGCGCGGAACGGCTCGGCGCCGAGGTCCGCCGGCACCTCGAGCCAGTCCAAGATGACCACCCCCGTCTCCACCCGCGGCGGCGCGAGCCGGCGCCCCGAGAAGTCCTCGCCCTGGAACGCCTCGAGGAAGCTGCCGGCGCTCTCCTCGCCCAGCGCCCCCGCCTCGAACGACGACAGGACGACCTTCTTCGTGCTCCCGGCCTCGCTGCTGTAGGTCTCGGTCGGCCAGAACTCCGTGGTCAGCGTGACGCCGGCCGGCGACTCCGGCCCCGAGCAGGCGAGCGCGGCCGCCAGAAGGAAGATGGGGGCAACGGTTGCTGCCCAGTGACGAAACCCCTTCGATCTCATTCGTCTCGACCTCATTGCACAACGACTCCACTGCCCGCGAGCGCCGGGCACGCAGAAGCTAACACTACCGGCCCGAGACGTGGCTATCCGTTCAGGTGGTGCCGCGGGCGGCGGCGGGCGGCTGAGTGTCTTCACCGGACTCGTCGAGATGACCGGCGGCTCGCTCTACGGCCCACTGTTTTCTCTAACACACAGCAGCGTCAGGCTGGACGGAGTGGCGCACAGCGGGCCGACGGACTTCCATGTGGTGGCCGCCGAGTCCTCGTTGTTCAACCTCGGGTCGAGCCTGGAGGGCGTGGCTCTGGTGTCGGATTTCGCCAGCCTCGTGTTGAGGAACGGCGGTTCGCTGGACGGCAACCTCGTCTGCCAGGCGGCCGGCGACGCCTTCTGCACGGACCCGTCGTGCTGCGGCGCTACATCATGACCGGCGAAGAGGCTTGCTTCACCGACGGCGAGCGCTGGATGGACGCCGCGGAATGTCTCCTCGACTGCACCACCGACGGCAAGAAGTGCGAGCTCCTGCCGGTCGAGTCGGACTACCCCGAAGCCGCGGCCGACGAGCGGATGGTCGTCGGCACCTGCACGCTCGACCAGATCATCTCGATGGTCCAGAGCGGCCTGACCAAGCCGCAGGTGATGGCGGCCTGCGGGGGGTAGCGAGCCTCCGAG
>JAHEKO010000320.1 GCA_024638355.1 Acidobacteriota bacterium | reverse complement strand
CCCCTTCCAGCGTGCCCGCCCGGAGGCGTCGCCGGCTGTCCAGATAGACGTCGGCCACCAGCTCTTGCGAGAGAGTCTGCGCGAGGCGGTCGAAGGCGGCGTCCTCGTCGTCCAGGTTGAAAGCGAGGTAGGTATCGGTCAGCAGCGCGTTCATCACCCGGCTCGCCTCGGCCGCGCTCGGCGCGTCCGGCGAATGGAACGGGATGTCCACCCGCACCGTGCCGAGCGGCAGGACGAAGAAGGCCAGGCCGAGCAGAGCCAGATGGGCGCCCGAGGCGCTCGCGCCCGGCTGCGAGGTGAAGCGGCGCCGGCGGGGCCGGAGCAGCCAGGCGGTCAAGAGCAGGACCAGGGCCAGCAAGGGCAAACGAGCGATGCCCATCGCGAGATCCGAGGCGACCGCTCCGCTCCACCACTCGCGATGCTCGGCGAGCTGCCAGAGCCCGGCGACGGCGATGGCCAGGAGCCCGGGCACCCTGAGCGAGGGGCGGTCCGCGGCATCGCCGGTGGGCAGCGAGCGGAAAAAGACGAAGAACACCGCCGCGAGCAGAATTCCCATGCCGACGGCGTGGGCCATCGGCAGGGTCGCCTCCTGGCGCAGAATCCGGCCGGCGTGGTAGCCCTGGTAGAGCCCGGTGAGCGTCACGACCAGGAGTACGAGCCACAGCGGCCAAGCCCTCGCGAGCAGCAATCGCACGCCAACCAGGGCCAGCAGGCCGTAAGCGGCAGGCGAGGCCAGAGGCAAGGACCCGTGGAAGCTCGAGACCACCCCGCCGGCACCGCAGACGGCGGCAGCCAGCGCCAGGCCCGGGCCGGTAGCGGCGTAGTCACGTCGGAGCCAGAGGGCGAGCGCGGCGGCGGCGACCAGCGTGACGAACGGCACCGCCGGTTCGACCCCGCCGAGGAAGAAGGGAGCCGTCGCTCGATAGAAGAGGGCTCCGCCGGCCAAGACCACGAAACCGTAGGCCAGCCGATGGGTCCATCGCTCTCGCGCGGACTGCGAGACGCTCTGGAGCGCGAGCCGCAACTGGTGAGCGCAGAGCGCCAGCAGCAGGAGGCCGGCCATGGCGCCGAGCACGAAGAACAGCCGCGAGAGGCCCTGCTCTGCGGTCGAAAGCCCGAGGCTCGGCACCGTCTCCGGCTCCGCCGCGCCGTACAGCGCCCCGAGAACGAGCATCGGCACGGACAGCGGCCGCCACCAACCCGGCCGCAGGATCGGCCGGCCCAGGAGCTCCACCCCCATCAGCCAGGCCATGGCGGCGGCGCCCAGTTGGGGCAAGAAGGCCGACATCACCATCCAGCGCTGCGCGGCAAGCCACTGCCCCAGCCCCTGGGCAACCGCAAAGGCCGCGAGCCCGAACAGCAGCGCCCGCCACCTGGTGCCGAGCAGCAGCACGACTCCCATCAAGAGCGCGATCTCAGGTCGCTGCAGCAACCGTTCCGCTCCGCGGCGTCCGGCGCTCAGAGCGAGCTCGAAGAGGGTCGGCGGCGGCGGAATGACGAAGTACGCCTGGGTCGCTCGGAGCTGCCGAACATGCCGGCGGCCGTCCAACGTCTCCAGGTTCAGCTGCACCTCCAGTGCCGTACCGAGTAGGCCCTGAACGCCGAAGGCGCTGCCCACCAGGTCGTGCGGATCGCAGGTCATCGCCCAGGTTCGGATCGCCTCGAGCGCATCGCCACGAACCTCCGGCTCGCCGTCGACCGCACAGACGTCCGGAATGACCGGCCGCGCCTTGACGATCCGGCCGCGGATCACCGGAAGCGTCAGCTCCAGGGTGAATCGCGAGGGCTCGGTCTCCTGGATGGTCAGCGTCGAAGGGGTGACGAGGTCTGCCCGGGCCCCGGCGGCGAGCGCCAGCTGCAGGACGACCCAGGCCGCCACTCGCCTCGCGGTTCTCGCGTCAGTCCGCGGCAGTAGCTGGATCACGCGCGGTCCGCCCCTCGAGGGCGGCCATCGCCCCCTCGTCGTATACGACTTGATACCGAGGCAGGACCTCGGCGTAGAACTGGTCTTCGGCCGCCTGGCTGCTCTCGTACGCCAGGTCCCTCACGACGCGATCTCGCACCTCGCTCAACTCGGGGATCCGTGATTCCCCGCGCCGGTCGATCTTCACCAGGTGAAGACCGAAGGTCGATTCGATCGGACCCTGCCACTGCCCGACCGGCAACGAGACGACCGCCTCGCGAAAGTCCTCACCGAAGCGGCGCGCCAGGTCGTCCTCGGAGAGGTCCACGAGCACGCTCGGCAGCATCGAGCTATCGCCGAGGCCGATCACCTCCTCCGGTCCCGGATCCTGCTCGCTCAGCCGAGCCAGAAGCTGCGCGGCGTCGCCCGCGATGCCGTCGCCGCGCCTGTCCGGGTTGAGATAGACCTGCATCAAGCTGACCGAGGCCGGCATCCGGTAGCTCTCGGAGCGCAGGTCGAAATAGGCCTCGAGCTCCTCGTCGCTGGGCTCAGCGGCCTGGGTCCGGGCCGTACCGAGCATGGTGATCTTGCGTACCAGCGACATCCTCACCACCGGGTCGTTGCGGTCGAGACCCCGCTCGAGCGCCTCGCGGTAGAGAACTTCCGATCGGACGTGCTGCTCGAACGCCTTCTGCAGCTCGATCGCCGTCGGTGGGCGGCTCCAGGTGCGCTCGAACGTGGCTCTGACCTGCGCGACGTCGGCCGCGGTGAACGCGATACGCGTCAGGTTCCGGCTATCGACCGGGGGACCCTTGGCAAGGAAGATCACCAGCGCCAACAGCGCCCCGAATCCGAGGAGGTGCGCTGCGACGCGCCACGTTGGCTTTCTGTCTCCGTCTCTTGCCATGTGGCTACCCTGGGCTCGTGCGCCGCGCCACGCGCTATCTTCTCAGATCTGTCGACGCTTTCCGCGGCGGCGAGAGCACCGGTAGGCGGCCGAGGCCGGCGCCTCGTCCACCTTGGGCATGGGCTCCGGCGCTCGGTCGACTGCTGTCGAGGTCTCCCTAGAGCGACAGCGATCCGCCGTTGTCCTTCGCTCCGAGCTCCAGCAGGAAGGGCACGGACCTCTTCGCCCACTCGTCGGCCGTGGGGTGGGCCCCGGCACCGTCTCCCCACACCGTCCGGAGCATGTCGGTGTGGATCACGCCCGGGCTGAAAGCGATCGCCGCCAGGCCGGGCGGCAGCTCCTGGGCGAGCGCGCCCGTCAAACCCTCGACCGCGAACTTCGTGGCGCAATAGGGGGCGACGCCGGGGCCGGTGGAGCGGCCCCAGCCGGAGCTGAAGTTGACGATCACTCCCCTACCCCGCTCGATCATCGCCGGCAGGAAGGCACGGGTCACCCGGTAGACGCCTTCGACGTTGACCGCCAGCAGCCGAGCGAACTCCTCGGGCGGGACTTTCCAGAGATCGGCGACGCGGTTGATCAAGGCGGCGTTGTTGATCACCCGATCCGGAGCACCGTGGCGGTCGATGAGATCGCCGGCCCAGCCGTCGACGGCGTCGGTGGCGACGTCGACCGGCCGGAAATCGTGCGGCGCGCCGAGCTCCGAGGCCAGCCCCCGCATGTCGTCCGCGCTCCGGCCGCAGCCGAGCACGGTGTGCCCGCGGGCGGCGAAGCCTCGCGCCATCGCTCTTCCAAGGCCGCGGCTCGCGCCGGTGACGACGATGGTCTCGCTCGCCATGGCTCTGGAATTCTACGTCCCTGCCCGAGCGGGCGGCGGACGTCGCGGCAGGGACGCCGCCCCGCTCACGAGGCCCGGGTAAGGCTCTTCGAGTCCTGTAGCACCTTCTCGGTGCGGGCCGCGCGGTAGCGGACCACGGCGTCGCGAATCTCGGCGTCGGCCACGCCGAGGATCTGGGCGGCGAGCAGCGCGGCATTGATCGCGCCCGCCTTGCCGATCGCCAGCGTGCCGACCGGCACGCCCGCCGGCATCTGCACGGTCGACAGCAACGAGTCCATTCCCTTGAGCGACTTCGACTCGATCGGTACGCCGAGCACCGGCCGGTCGGTGTGCGCCGCGACCACGCCCGCGAGGTGAGCCGCGCCGCCCGCGGCGGCGATGAAAACCTCGATGCCGTTCTCGTCGGCCTCCTCGACGAACGCCTTCACCGCCGCCGGCGTCCGGTGGGCGGAGAGAGCGCGCACCTCGCTGTCGATCCCGAGCTGATCGAGCGTCGCGACGCAGTGCTCCATGGTGGTCCAGTCGGAGGTCGAGCCCATCATGACGGCAACTCTGGAGGTCTCTTTCACGGCGCGCACGCTAGCACAGCCAGCATACGACGGCGCAGTAGGAAGCTGGTGAGAAGGTCGGGCTAGCGCCTTCTTCGGCGGGCGATCATCCACCCGTAGATCGCCAGATTGCCGATCACGACCGCCAGTCCGAGGCCGATCTGGAGGCCACGCGTCATGCCGCTCGGGTAGACCACCGGCAGGATGTAGTGCTCGATGAAGCCGCCGCCGTAGCCCGCCTGGCCCGCCGTTCTGCGCAGCCCGACCTCGAGCGGCGTCAGCGGGCAGACGCCGCCGGCGAGCTCGATCCACGCCCCCCAGATGGCCGCCGGCACGTGCGCCCACGCCACCCGCGGCCAGCGCAGGGCCAGAAAGGCCCCCAGCGCCACGAACACGACGAACCCGAAATGGACCGCGGAGACGACGTCGGCCAGGATGCGGTAGACCACGGCGCTGGTCAGGCTAGAAATCGAAGAGGTCGTCGAACGCCGACTTGGCGTCGCTGGGCGCGACCCCCTCGCTGTCGGAGGCGAACTCCTGCACCGTCTTCGCCTGGAAGAGGCCGCATTCGTTGCGCTTCGATTTGGCGGAGATCCGCTCGTCGACCGGTTTCCGACACTCGTTGGGCGCCGAGCTGTCGAAGTAGCCGCAGTTGGTGCAGCTGTGGAGGTCCGAGCCGCACTCGCCGCACACCGCGTCGAAGGCCACGTCGGTCTCCAGGACACGGGCGCCG